>CAYUVJ010000279.1:0-4096 GCA_964447955.1 uncultured Gemmatimonadota bacterium | reverse complement strand
AGACGGCGGGTCCCAACCATTGCGACGTGGTCATCGCCCAGGCCGACGCCGACCGCATCCGCCAACTGGCCGGACAGCAGAGCTTCCTGGACCAATGCCGGGTGATGATCATCGTCCACAACTAGGGCCCGAACGGCTTGCGCCGGGGACCGGACCGCGGTCCCCGGAAGGAGGAGGACCATGCGTCGCACGATCAGGAACCTCAGCGCCCTGCTGGTCGGGATCGCGGCCGTCGCCCTGCTGGCCTCGTGCGGGGCCAGGGTACGTCCCCAGTCCTCGCTGGACACCCCGCAGTCGCACTACCAGGCGGGTCAGCGACTGCTGGAGGCCGGTGACCTGGACGGCGCCTGGGACGAGTTCCAGTACGCCATCGGGCTCGACCGCCGCTATGCCCCCGGCTACGAAGGACTGGGCCAGGTCGAACTGGAGCGGGGGAACCCCCGGGAGGCCCAGCGGCACTTCCAGGACGCCCTCAGCCGCGACCAGAGCTGGGCCCCGGCGCATGTGGGCCTGGGTCGGGCCTACGCCCTGCAGGGGGATTCCCGCCGGGCCGTCAGGTCCTTCGAGGCCGGGATCAGCGCCAATCCCCGTTACGCCCCCGGCTATCTCTGGCTGGGGCGCCACCAGGTGGACCGCCGGGACTTCGCGGCCGCTCGGGAGGCCTTCCGCCGCGGGGTCAACGTGCTCACCACCAACGCGGAGCTGAACGAGGGCTGGCAGTGGGTGAGCGAGGTGGAGCGGGCCGCCACCGGGGTGCCCCCCGAGGTGGTCGAGATCGCGCTCAGCCCGGCCCTGACACGGGCTGAGCTGGCCGTGCTCCTCTCGACCAACCGACGGGTGATGACGGTCTTCGAGCGCCGTACCGCGCCCGAACAGCGGCAGTTCGTCACCCCCGACGCCGAAAGGCAGGGGCCACCCAGGCCGACCTACGCCAATGACGTGGAACCGGGACACTGGGCCAAGGGCCACATCGACCGGGTGGTGGCCGCCGGGGCGATGGACCTCTATCCGGACGGCGGATTCGAACCCGAGCGCAAGGTGACCCGCCAGGAAGTGGCCCAGGTGGTCGAGCGGGTGCTGAGCGTGGCCTGGAACGATCCGGGTCTCAAGACCCGGTTCTTCGGCAGCACCAGCCCCTTCGCCGACGTGCCCAACACTCATTTCGCCTTCAACGCGGTAGTACTGGCCACCAGCCGCGGGGTGATGGCCGGTAGACCCGACGGCACCTTCGGCCTGGAGGACACGCTACCGGGCTACGCGGCGGTCTCGATCATCGTGCATAACCTGACCGGGGTGCTCGACGCGGGAGGAATATGATGAACCGTCTGCGAGTCCTCCTGTTGCTGTCGTCAGCAGCCTTCCTGGCGACCGCGGTCACGGTCGCCGCCCAGGAACCGACCCGCCCGGGGCCCGGTGAAACGGTGGTCACCGCCGAGGGGATGGGGGCCATCATCGCCGGGGACAAGGCCAAGGCCGAGGAGGACGCGGTCAACGCCGCCCTGCGCAACGCCCTGGAACAGGTCATGGGCACCCACGTGGAGAGCTCCACCCTGGTGGAGAACTTCGTGGTGGTCGAGGACCGCATCCTGACCCGCACCCGCGGCTACATCTCGAACTACCGGGTCCTCTCCCGGGACGAGGAGCCCGACCTGATCACCCTACGGGTGGAGGCGACCGTCAAGGAGGCCGACCTGGTCAGTGACCTGGAGGCCATCGGACTGCTCATCGCACGCAAGAACTACCCCCGCCTGCTGGTGCTGGTCGACGAACAGGTCTACCTGGACGAGGGGGGCAAGGAGCGGGAGCCGACCACCATCGATGGGGCGACCACCACCAGCACGGTCATCGGGACACTGCGGCCCAGGGGTTTCCGGTTCGTCGAACCGAGCATCGTGGCCCAGGGCACGGCCGCCAACGTGCTGAGCAGCGCCCTGGCAGGCAACGCCGCCGAGGCGGTGCAGATCGGACGGGCCTACCAGGCCGATGTCATCCTGCTGGGCCGGACCGTCTCCCGCCGAGGGAACCTGCCCTACGGCGGCCAGAACCTGGTCAGCATGCAGAGCGTGGTCAACATGCAGGCCATCCGGGCCGACACCGGCGAGATCTTCGCCCAGTCTTCCGAGACCGCTCCCCAGGTCGGCAACAGCCCGCTCGACGCCTCACACCTGGGTATCCGCAAGGCGGTAGAGCGCCTGCTGACCCGACTGGAAGAAGAGATCCTGGAGACCTGGAACCAGGAAGTCTCGAGCGGCCAGGTGGTCGAACTGGTCATCGTCAACGACCTGGGATTCACCGGGGTACGGCGCTTCCAGACCCTGCTGCCGAGCTACGTGCGGGGGTTGGAAGAGGTCAGCATGCGCAACTTCGCCGAGGGTATGACCACCCTGGAGGTGCGTTTCCGGGGGGATGGCATGGCCCTGGCGGAGGAACTGAGTGCCAAGGAGTGGGCCGAGTTCACGATCAGCGTGACCGGGGTCACGGCCAACCGGGTACAGGTCCGGGTGACCCCGAAAGGGAACCCGTGAATGGTCTCCGCCGGCTCGGGCCGGGCTCCCTCCCGGCCGTGCTCCTGCTGCTTATGGCCGGAGCGGTCGCGGCCGGAGCCCAGGCCTGGGTTGTGGCCCGGGTGAACTTCTATATCGGCGAGGCCGCGGCCCGCAAGGCGGGGACCGAGGCCTGGGCTCGGGTCGCACTCAAGCAACCGCTCTTCTCGGGGGATGCGGTGCGCACGGCGGCCGAATCCCGGCTGGAACTGCGCCTGGAGGACGAGAGCGTGGTCCGGATCGGCGAGGACTCGGAACTCGAGGTCAGCAAAGGGACTCTGGCCGACCTGGCCGCGGGCGGTCCGACCCAAGCCAAGCTGAAACGGGGGCGTATCTGGAGCAATGTGCGCCGGATAGCCTCCGACCAGGGAGGTCTGACCGTATCGACCCCGACCGTGGTGGCCGCTATCCGGGGGACGGTCTTCCGGATCGAGGTGCCCGAGGAGGACCTGACCGTCCTGCGGGTCTACGAGGGGGCCGTCGAGGCCCGTGAGAACACGCAGACTCCGGTCCGTACCGGGGGACTGCGGGAAGTGAAGCCGCCGGGGGAGATCGCCCCGCCGGCCGAAGTGAGCGCCCAGGAATGGGTCCAGATCGTGGCCGCCAACCAGCAGCTGACCTTCCGGCGGGGAGGGAAGCCCGAACTGGTGGCCTTCGATCCCGAGGCCGACGCCCAACTCGACTGGGTACAGTGGAACCGGGAACGGGACGCCGCGGAGATCCCGCCGGGACGTCCCCAGCCTGACCGGAAGGACCGATGATGAGAGAGCTGTCACGGACCCAGAGGACCGTCACCCTGCTGATGGCATGGCTCATGCTCCAGGCGGCGGTGGGACCCCCCGTAGCCATGGCCATGGGGTTCGGGACGGTCACCGACCCACCGGAGTTCCAGGAACCGCAGCAGGGGCCGCTGTTGATCGGTGTGCTGGAACTCGATCCGAACAACGTGGAGCCGGCCGAGGCGCGGGCCATCGCCGACCGCCTGCGCATCTATCTGAGCCGCCAGCGGATCGGGGATCAGACGATCTTCCAGGTCATCGAGCGTAACCGGATGGAATCCATCATGGAGGAACTCGGGTTCCAGCTTTCGGGAGCGTGCGATACCGATGAATGCGTGGTCCAGGTCGGAAGGGTCCTGGGTGCCAGCAAGATGGTGGCCGGCAGTGTGGCCCGGGTGGGTTCGATCTACACCATCCAGATCCGGCTGGTCGATATCGCCAGCAGCCATATCGAACACCAGGCCTTCGCCGACGTGGACGGCATCGAACGGGTGCTGACCGAAGCCACTCAGTCGGTCTCGGCGGAACTGGCAGCCGCCGTCCAGGGGCAGCAACCTGCCCCCCAGCCGGTGGTCCAGCAGCCCACCGAGCCGGAGGTCCAGCAACCGACCACCGAGGAGCAGCAGGAGGCCCAGGCGCCGCGCAAGAAGAGCAAGTGGTGGCTGTGGGTGCTGATCCTGGGTGTCGGGGGTGGAGGAGCCTATGCGGCACTGGGAGCCGGGGGAGAGGTGAGCCCGATCGGTCAGCCGCCCGAGCGGCCGGTACCGCCGCAGG
>CAYUVJ010000278.1:2308-4112 GCA_964447955.1 uncultured Gemmatimonadota bacterium | reverse complement strand
CTTGGCCGCTTCCTGCACCATCGCCCTGACCTTGGCGTCCGTGGCCACGACGGCGTCCTCGGACACACGCATCTCCATGGTCTTGGCGAGCTCCTTGATGCGGGCGCGGTAGATCAGCGGGTTCGACATGGGCAGGCCTCCTTTTAGTGTGTAAGGCCATTCTAGAGGGTATTTACGACAGATTGGAAGGCTTTTACGTCCCTCGTGACCCGGCCCGAGATGCGAAGACCCGCCACGACCAGGTGGGTCACGGCGGGTCTATCGAACTGGTGGAGCTGATCGGGATCGAACCGACGACCTCCTGAATGCCATTCAGGCGCTCTCCCAACTGAGCTACAGCCCCATATCATGCTCCGGGGACCGTACCGGCCCCCGAGCCCACCAAGTAGCGGGCCCGCGGCCTTCCGGTCAAGTCCGATGTGAGGTTCCGGCATGCGGGGAACCCCTCCGGGCGTTATATGGTATACTTAAGGAACGGTTGGGGAGAGGGGTCTGCCCGACGGGCGGAAAGGAAAGGGGTGTCCTTGCCACGCTACGGAGTCCGACGGACCCGTCCCGGGACCACGGTGCTGCTACTGGCCCTGCTGCTGGCCGCCGGCTGCGACGC
The DNA here is from genome assembly GCA_964447955.1 of uncultured Gemmatimonadota bacterium. Taxonomy (GTDB): domain Bacteria; phylum Blakebacterota; class Blakebacteria; order Blakebacterales; family CAYUVJ01; genus CAYUVJ01. Next base: position 3,505 of record CAYUVJ010000278.1, on the reverse strand, counting down.
GGTGACTCCGGACGGGGACGGCTACGGCGAGAACCTGAACTGGGCCGGGAACTACCTGCGGGTGCGCTTGAGCCCGCAGCAGGGTCCACTGTTGGGCGAGTACTCCAGCCGCGACGCGGCCGTTATCGCCCAGCATGTGGCCTGGGCCCAGGAGGCCGCTCTCGACTTCTTCGCCATACCCTGGAGGGGGGCCGAGAGCTGGGGGCACACCACCCTGACCAACCACGTGGTCCCCAACGCCGCCTTCACTGCCGACATCGGCTTCTGCATCCTCTATGAGACCCCCACGGTGCTGGCCGGCTCCCCCTACGCGTCCGAAGTCAACCTGACCCTGGAGAACCGCGACCAGCTCATCCAGGACCTGCTGCTCTTGCGCGACGAGTTCTTCGGCCGCCCCAACTACCTGCTCATCGATGGAGATCCGGTGGTCATCCTGCGGCAGAGCCGGCGGATCGCCGGGGACGCCCGGATCGCCCTGAATGCCGTGCGGCTGGCCTACAGCGATTCGACCGGCGGCGAGGGGATCTACCTGGTCGGGGACGAGGTCACCTGGACGGCCGTCGCCCTGCCCAACGGCTCCCGCATCAGCGCCCTGGACGCCATCACCGGGCTCGATCTGGGCAACTTCGGGGGACATGACGGCTATCCGGCCGGGACCGGCATCCTGACCGACTTGCCCGCCATGTGGCAGCAGTACGCCCTCACCGCAGCCGGCCTCGACCCACCGGTTCCCATCTTCCCGAGCGTCATGCCCGGCTGGAACCGGCGTCAGCTCAAGACGCTCGAGCCGGTCATCCCCCGGTCGACCTCCTTGGGCGCGACCTCCCATACCGGGACCTGCGACGGCTTCTGGAGCGCGGCCTACGATGCCCTCGGGACTCCGGCGGTGGTCCTGCTCGATTCCTTCAACGACTGGGCGCGGGACACCCAGATCGAACCGACCGCCGACAACGGGGACGACAACGGCACCATCATCCCCTCGTCGCTGACCGGCGGGGCGCGCTACTACCCGTACGGTCTCTCCTTCCTGGAGGCGACCTCCGGGAACAAGGGGAGCATGGTGCTGGGGGCGGTCTACGAGGTCTGGTACGACGACCAGCCGCCGGTGGATCCCCACGGCCGGGGCAGGCGCTAGCCGGGGGGACGGGAGGTACGGGCAGGGGGTTCGATCTGGGCCGGTCCCAGGTCCCGGACCCG
>CAYUVJ010000278.1:0-2298 GCA_964447955.1 uncultured Gemmatimonadota bacterium | reverse complement strand
CTTCCAGGGTGTCGGCGACCGCCTGGAAGACCAGGACCCAGCCGCGCGGATCCTCCCGATATACGTTCCGGGCGGCATGGAAGGCCTCGGGGCTGGTGCCATACCGTTGGAAGAGGGCGGCCCGTACCGAATCGGGGGCCGCCGGGCCGCTCACCCCGGCGGCCAGGGCCAGATCGCAATAGAGCTGGACGAGGGCGGGGTCGGGGGGCGGGGGGGGTGGAGGATCGCACCCCGCACCAATGAGCGTCAGCAGCAACAGCGGGATCAGGAGCCAGGGTCGCATCGTCCCTATTCTCGTCAGGCTCGGCCAGGACTGTCAACGCCCGGACGGGGCGAACGTCGAACAGAAGGACCTGGGTGAGGTCACCGATGCACGTAATCAGTACCAGCAGACGGGCCCGACGGGGAGAGAACCTCCTGCTCGTCGCGGTGTGCCTGGCGTCGATGGGCCTGCCCCGCGCGGTACGGGCCCAGGACACCTGGTTCGGTCAGAACAAGGTCCAGTACCGCGACTTCACGTGGAAACTCTTCCAGACCGAGAACTTCGAGTTCTACTACCATCAGGGGGGCGAGGAGATCGCCGATTTCGCGGCCGTGGTCTGCGAAGAGGCCTACACAAGGATGACCCGCGACCTGCGCTACCAAGTGCCGATCCGGGTCCCGGTCATCCTCTACAACTCCCACAACGACTTCCAGCAGACCAACGTGACCCCCGGTATCCTCCAGGAAGGGATCGGCGGGTTCACCGAGTACCTCAAGCACCGGGTGGTGGTCCCCTTCGAGGGGGACTACGACGATTTCGCCCACGTCCTGCGGCACGAGCTGGTCCATGCGGTGACCATGGCCATGCTCTACGGCACGGGGATCACCAGCCTGATCGTCCAGGCCCAGTCGGTGGCCCTGCCGCTCTGGTTCAACGAAGGACTGGCCGAGTACCTCTCGCTGGGCTGGGACCTGGAGACCGAGGCCTTCATCCGGGACGCCGTGATCACCGGCTACCTGCCCACCCTCGATCAGATATGGGGAGGCACCCTGGCCTACAAGGGGGGCCAGGCCTTCTTCCATTTCCTGGTCCAGACCTACGGCCGGGGGCGGATCGCCGAACTGCTGGGCAATGTGCGACTGCTCCGGGACCTGGATCGCGCCTTGATCGCCACCGTGGGCAAGCCGGTCGAGGACCTCTCCGAGGACTGGCAGCTCTACCTGAAACGCACCTACTGGCCCGAGATCGAACGTCGCCGGCTCCCCGACGAGTTCGCCACCCCCCTCACCGATCCCGAGGAGGACGGGGCGGTCTACAACGTCTTCCCCGCTTTGAGCCCGAAGGGAGACAAGGTCGCCTTCATCTCCAACCGGCGGGATTACATGGACCTGTGGGTGATCTCGGCCATCGACGGGTCGACCATCTCGCAGTTGGGCAAAGGCGAGCGGGTGGGGCGGTTCGAGGAGATGCACATCCTGCGGGGTGGCCTGAGCTGGGACCCCGGGGGGGAACGGGTGGCGGTGGCCGCCAAGGGGGGGGACTACGACCGCCTCTACCTGGTCGAGGTCGCCTCTGGTCGCATCACCCGGGTCATCGAACCCCGGCTCGACGGGGTCTTCCAGCCGGCCTGGTCGCCCGACGGGCGCAGCCTGGTCTTCGTGGGTATCGAGGACGGCTGGTCCGACCTCTACCGGGTCGATCTGGAGACCGACGCGATCGTCCGGCTGACCGAGTCGAAGGCCAGCGAGAGCGACCCGGCCTGGTCCCAGGACGGGACCCGGATCGCTTTCGCCAGCGATCAGCGGCTGAGCGGTCTGGCCGACCTCTCGGGGGACCTGCCGGTCCGGTACGGACCCAAGAACATCTGGACCCTGCGGGTGCTGCCCGGGATCGGGACCCCCGAACCGCTCATCACCGGTCCCTTCGACGACGCCTCGCCCTCCTGGGGGGATACCGACCGGCATCTCATCTTCACTTCGTTCCGCAGCGGGGTCTGCAACCTCTACCTCAAGGACCTTGAGAGCGGACAGGAGCGTCCGGTCACCAACATCCTGAGCGGGGTGGAGACCGCCCACTGGGCCCCCCGGGCCAACCAGCTGGTCTTCAGCGCTTTCAGTGAGGGGGCTTTCGGCATCTATCTGCTCAAGAACCCGCTCGGCCGGCTCACCCCGACCGTGGAACAGACCCCCCTGGTGGCGGCCATGGAGGCCGAACGGCTGATGGCCTCGGTACGGGTCAGCGCCGCCGAGGGGGACACCCTGACCACCCTGGGTGACCTCTCCCGGCTGCGCTTCCGGCCGCTCAGCGAGGCTTAT
>CAYUVJ010000277.1:0-4123 GCA_964447955.1 uncultured Gemmatimonadota bacterium | reverse complement strand
CAAGAAGATCGAAGACGAGTACCAGGGTGTCCTGAGGGTTTACCTGAAGTACACTGAGGACGAGAAGCCCGTCTTCCACGAACTCAACCGCGAGAGTCGGCCGGGACTTCGGCGCTACGTCAACGCGGACCAGATCCCGAGGATCCGGAACGGACTGGGCATCGCCATCATCTCCACCTCGTCGGGACTGATGACCGACCGTGACGCCCGGCGCAAGGGTGTCGGCGGCGAGGTCCTCTGCTCGGTCTGGTAGGCGGGAAGGAGTACGGAAAGAGATGTCGCGCGTAGGTAGAGAACCCATCACCGTACCGGACGGCGTCGAGGTCAAGGTGGACGGCCGGCTGGTCTCGGTCAAAGGCCCCAAGGGTCTGCTCTCCTGTGAGGTGCCCGAGCCCATCCAGGTGGTGCTCGAGGGGACGGAGATCCTGGTCAGCCGACCTTCGGACCATCCGACCAACAGGAGTCTGCACGGCCTCAGCCGAACCCTGGTCGCCAACCTGGTGACCGGTGTGACCGAGGGCTACTCGAAGGTGCTCGAGATGGTCGGCGTCGGTTACCGGGCCGAGATCCGGGGACGCAACCTGTTGCTCAACGTCGGATTCAGCCACCCGATCCTGGTCAAGGCGCCCGAGGGGATCGAGTTCAAGGTCCTCGACGGCGGGGCGATCAGCGTGAGCGGTATCGACAAGTACCTGGTCGGACAGACCGCCGCCAACATTCGGGCGCTGCGGCCCCCGGAACCCTACAAGGGCAAGGGGATCCGTTACCAGGGTGAGTACGTCCGCCGCAAGGCCGGCAAGACGGCCGTGAGCGGCTGATAAGGGAGCGGGAGCATGCCTGTCGGACACGTGGAGGTCAAGACGGTCGAACAGCGCAGTCGGCGCCGCCGCCGGATCCGTCAGCGGATCCGAGGATCCGCCGAACGCCCGAGACTGTCGGTCTTCCGGAGTAGCAAGCACATCTATGCCCAGATCATCGACGACGACCAGGGACACACCCTGGTGGCCGCCTCCAGTCGGGATCTGAGCGTCAAGGGATCGCACAAGACGAAGGAAGTCGCCGGGATGGTCGGCAAGCTGCTGGCCGAGCGGGCCAAGGAGGTCGGTGTCCAGCGGGTGGCCTTCGACCGGGGGGGATATCTCTACCACGGTCGGGTCAAGGCCCTCGCCGAAGGTGCCCGTGAAGGCGGGCTGGCCTTCTAACGCCGCATAACGAAGGAATCCAGGAGAAGCCGTAGTGGCCAGGATCAATCCAGAGAACCTCGAGCTCGAGGAAAAGGTCATCTACATCAACCGGACGGCCAAGGTCGTGAAGGGCGGCCGGCGGTTCCACTTCAGCGCCATCGTCGCCGTGGGTAACGGTGACGGTATCGTCGGAGTGGGGGTCGGGAAGGCCAACGAGGTCGCGTCCGCGATCCGTAAGGCCACCGAAAACGGCCGGAAGAACCTCTTCCGCGTCCCCCTGCGGGACGGCACGATCCCCCATGCCCAGGTGGGTCGGGCCGGGGCCGGCCGGGTGCTGCTCAAGCCCGCCAGTCCGGGTACCGGTGTGATCGCCGGCGGACCGGTGCGGGCCGTACTCGAGGCCGCCGGCGTGCGGGACATCCTGACCAAGTCGATGCGGAGCAACAACCCACACAACGTCGTCCAGGCGACGGTCCATGGCCTGCAGTCCCTGGAGACCCCGGCGGTCGTGGCCCGTCGTCGCGGTGCCCCGGTCTGGGACGTGCTGGGCATCAGGGAAGAGGTCTGGCGGAAGCGTCAGGAGGAAGAGGAGCAGCGTCTGCTCAAGGAGGCCGATGACGCCGTCAGGCGGGACGAGGTCACCCAGGAGCGGGCCAAGGCTGACGCTCAGACCAAGGTCGAGAAGCGGCGCAAGGACGACCGGCGGCGCGAACGGGCCGAGGAGAAGCCCGAAGAGGTAAAGGCCGAACAGAAGCCTGAAGAGGTGAAGGTTGAGGAGAAGCTGGCCAAGGCGAAGAAGGTTGCGGCTGAGACCGCGACGGAGCCGGCGACGGCGAAGGCGAAGGATGAAGAGACCTCGGTCGAGCCGGTGAAGGTGACCGAGGAGGAAAAGCAACCGGCTCAGACCGAGGCGGAGAAGGTCGAAGCCGAGGCGACCCCGGCCGAGGACGAGGTGAAGGCGGAAGACAATGGCTGAGAAGAAGAAGGCGGCCAAGAAGGCGGGGGCCAAGAAGACGGGAGCCAAGAAGACGGGGGCCAAGAAGACGGGAACCAAGAAGACGGCCGGGAAGAAGACCGCGGCCAAGAAGGCACCGGCCAAGAAGGCACCGGCCAAGAAGGCGGCGGCGAAGAAGGAGCCTTCCAAGAAGGCGACGAAGAAGACGACGGCCAAGAAGCCGGCCACCCGGAAACCGGTGGCTCGGAAGAAGGCCGCTCGCTCGACGACCGGTGACGGATCGGGACGTCTGCGGATCACGCAGACCCGCAGTCCGATCGGGCGGCCCCAGAATCAGAAACGGACCCTGGAGGCCCTGGGCCTGCGTCGGATCCGCCAGACCGTAGAACACCAGGACACGCCCAACATCCGCGGCATGGTGGCGCGGGTGATCCACTTGGTGCGCGTCGAGGAGATCCGGTAGCACCGGAGCGCGCACGAGCGCAGTCAGACGAGGGATCGGATGGGACGCTACGAGATCAAGCCGGCGGAAGGGAGCCGCACACCGGTGAAACGCCTGGGGCGTGGTCCGGGATCGGGGCTCGGCAAGACGGCCGGAAAAGGACACAAGGGGCAGAAAGCACGTTCCGGCCACAAGAACCGGGCCTGGTTCGAGGGCGGTCAGATGCCGCTCCAGCGCCGGGTACCCAAGCGCGGTTTCAAGAACCCCTTCCGGAAGGCCTTCCAGGTGGTGAACCTGGGTGACCTGCAGAAGCTGGAAGTCGATACCATCGACCAGCACCTGCTGGCAGAGGCAGGTCTGGTCCGCTCGGCCGTCCAGCCGGTCAAGGTGCTGGGAGGTGGGGAGATCAGCCGGAAGGTCGCGGTGACCGCGGATGCCTTCTCGGAGAGTGCCCGTCAGGCCATCGAAGCCGCGGGCGGCGACTGCACGGTCGGCCGGTCGGCCGGCGGGGACGACGACGCGAACGCTTCCGGGGACGAGCAGGTCTGAGCCCTTGAGGCTGGAGATGCGTGGATAACATGCTCGAACGGTTCCAGAACGTATTCAAGATCCCCGAACTCAAGAAGCGGATCTACTTCACGATGGGGATCATCATCGTCTATCGGCTGGGGGGACACATCCCCTCACCGGGGATCGATCCGGTCGCCCTGGGTGAGTACCTGCGACAGCAGTCGGGGACGCTTCTGGCCCTCTACGACATGTTCAGCGGGGGAGCCCTGGGAAGGGCTACGGTCTTCTCGCTGGGTATCATGCCCTACATCTCGGCCTCGATCATCCTGCAGCTGGCCGGGGCGACCATGCCTTACTTCCAGCGGTTACAGAAAGAGGGTGAAGAGGGGCGGCGCAAGATCACGCAGTACACCCGGTACGGGACGGTGCTCATCTGTGCTCTGCAGGCCTGGGGAGTGAGTGTCTGGCTGCAGAACCTGGTCACCGCCAGCGGACTGCAGGTGGTCCCCCGGCCCGGACTCGGGTTCAGCATGTTGACCATCCTCTCGTTCACCACCGGCACGATCTTCATCATGTGGCTGGGGGAACAGATCACCGATCGGGGGATAGGCAACGGCATCAGCCTGATCATCTACATCGGCATCGTCGCGGTCTTCCCGATCGCGGTGATCGACGAGTTGCGGCAGTTAGCGGCGGGCAACAAGACCCTCATCACCCTGGTGCTGACCTTCCTGCTCATGTACGTGGTGACCATGGGTGCGGTACTGCTGACCCAGGGGGTGCGGAAGATCCCGGTCCAGTACGCCAAAAGGGTGGTGGGGCGGAAGATGTACGGCGGGCAGTCGACCCACATCCCGCTGCGCATCAACACCGCCGGGGTGATCCCGATCATCTTCGCCCAGGCGCTTATCTTCCTGCCCCAGACGGCGCTGACCTTCTGGCCGAACAACCCGATCTTCCAGGTCATGCAGGGCTGGTTCAGCTACACCAGTCCGGTCTACTGGACGATCTACAGCATCCTGATCGTCTTCT
>CAYUVJ010000276.1:0-4160 GCA_964447955.1 uncultured Gemmatimonadota bacterium | reverse complement strand
GGCCGGCGCCATGCGCAACGGCCTGCTGCCGGTCCCCGACGCGGTCCTCTCCGGCGAGCTCAGCTGGCTGCACATCCGGACCGCCGAACGGGGGATCGTCCGCTTCCGCATCCGTTTCCTGGGCCGCTCGGCCCACTCCGCCCGGGCCCGGGCCGACGGACTCAACGCCCTGGCGGTGGCCGCCCGCGGCATCCTGGCCCTGGAGCGGCACCTCGATCGGTTCCACCCGGCGGTCGGCTACCCGGTGATCAGCCTGAACACCATCACCGGGGGGGAGGCGGTCAACCAGGTACCCGCCTCCTGTACGGTGCGGGTCGACCGGCGGACCGTACCCGGGGAGACGGCCGAGGGTGTGCTGGACGAAGTGCGAACGGTTCTGGACGCCATCCCCGAGACCACCGGGGACGGACGTCACCTGCCGGTCCGCTACGAACTGGTGGTCGACGAGGCCGACCGGGCGGCCGAGACCGAACCCAACATGACCCCGGTCGAGGAACCGGCGGTGGCCGTGCTCCGGCGCCAGGCCGAGGCGGTGCTGGGATTCCGCCCCGAGCCCTTCACCGACTGGGGCGGGGCGACCGATGCCCGCTGGTACCGCGCCCTGGGGGTCCCCACCGTGATCCTGGGACCGACCGGCCGGGGCGCCCACGCCGCCGACGAGTACGTCGATCTGCCGGCCCTGGCCGCGGTGGCCGAGATCTATCAGCGCACCCTGATCGAGTTGCTGGGGGCGGCGGAGTGAGGAACCCGCGCCGGACCGCATCGCCGTCGGTGGTGATCCTTCTCTTCCTCGTCCTGGCCCTGCTGCTGGTGGCGGGCGCACCCTCCCTGCGGGCTCGTCTGACGGTTCCCGCCGGGGGGGCAGAGGAGCGTCCCACGCTCCGACTGCGCGGCACCGATCCCTTCTCGGACCTCCGGGTCATCGCCCTCCAGGAGACCTACGGGGCGTTGATCGACTCCCTGATCCTGATGGATGGGGAGGTGGTCTTCATGGTGCGGGGTGAGCCGATCCACTTCCAGGACGGACGAATGCTCTCCACCCGGCGGCTGCGCTACGCTCACCGCTTCGACCCCATCTTCTATGAGTACCCGCTGGGACCGCTCGAAGAACCCCCGCCGCTGCTCGAGGACCCGGTTCGCAGCACCGACTTGCTGGAACAGCTCTTCGGCCGGACCGAACCCCATATCCGTGAGCATGGGCGTTCGGCCCGCTTCCTGGACCACCGGGTGTTCGTGAACGACTTCTGCCGGGAACCGCTGGCACGGGTGGAGGAGGAGATCCGGACTGCCGCCCGCACCGACCCGGCGGTCGCCGCCTGGGTTGTCGGACTCGAGGTCGTCTACTCGTTCGAGGACAAGGAGGTCGCCGGTTCGGCTAGCCGCTCCTACCACGCCTTCGGGCTGGCCCTCGACCTGATCCCGGCCTCCTACGGTCGCCGGCAGGTCTACTGGAAGTGGAGCCGGGTCTACGATCGACAGTGGTACCGTATCCCCGTCGCCCGGCGTTACAGTCCCCCCCAGCCGGTCATCGAGGCCTTCGAACATCACGGTTTCGTCTGGGGCGGCAAATGGAGCCACTTCGACACCATCCACTTCGAGTACCGCCCCGAGATCCTGCGCTATAACGAACTGCTCATGGAGGCCGCCCAGGCCCTCTACCGATGAGGGATCCGCCCGCGTACTCCCGTTGCGGGAGCCCTACCTTCCGGGAGGCCGGAACCGTTTCCCGTACCGCAGCACGACCGTCTCCGCCCGTCCATCCGACTGCAGGGTGAGGATGTAGAGCCGGTCGTTCTCCCCCTCTTCCACGAAAGGGAGACCGGGCTCACCCCCCAGCAGGGCCACCAGGTTCGGGGTCGTGTCGCTGTGGCCGCTCACCAGGTACCGGCCCGGGGTGCGCTTCAGTTCCGCGGCCAGTCCCACCAGGTCCCGGGCACTGTAGAGCGTGACCGGGAGCCCCAGTCTTTCCGCCAGGGGGACCACCGTATCGCGGGTGCGGTGGAAGTCGGTGGAGTAGATGGCGGTGAGGCCGGCCTCCTCGAGCAGGTCGGCCAGGGCGGTCGCCCGCTCCTGTCCAGCCGGGGTGAGCACGGGATCACGGCTGCCGTTCTGCTCCTTTTCGGTGTGCCGCACCAGGAAGACGGTGGTGACGGCTACCGGCTCCTGGGCCGAGAGGTCCGGGCGCGGGAGCATGAGGACCGACAGGACCAGGGCGGTCGGGAGCATCGGGACCGGCAGTCTGCGCATGCTGTCTCCACCTTCCCTCTTCGTGAGCGTCGACCGACCGGCAGGACCACCGGAGGCTCTCCGTCCAGCAGGGTATCGGACGGGACCATCGATGGTCAGCACAAACCGGTTGTGATCGAGGCCCATGACCCCGGATCCTATCGACGATCCGGGTAAACGCCCGCTCGTGCTCCCCGGTCTTACCGGTGCCGTCCTGCCCGGCGCCGAACCTGTCCCGCCCCTCCGGATCCGACCCGCCGTCCATCGGAACGGATCCCCGAGGAGTCCGATCATGCCGAGAACCCGCCGCCGCCGCTCCGTCGCTCCCGGGCTGATCCTGGCACCGTTGCTGGCCTTCCTGGTGCTCACCACCGGGGTCACCGGCTGCGATCCCGAGGAGCGGGTGGTCGGTCCTGAACCGGGGGATGTGAAGGTCCTGTTCGTCGGCAGCAGCTACTTCGCCTGGAACAGCCTGCCGGTGATGTTCGCCCGGTTGTCGGAGGCGGGAGGGCAGGACGTCTACATCGGGACCTATGTCCAGTCGGGCTACTTCCTGGACTACTTCGCCGTCCAGCCGGTGGTGGCCGAACTCATCGCCTCCGAGGAGTGGGACTTCCTGTTGCTGCAGGGTGCGGGGGCCACCACGGCCTACCCCGAGACCCATCACGAGATCATGTCTGGACTGGCCTATCACGACGTCTTCGGCGCCCTCGAGACGTTCCAGGCACTGGCTGCGGCCAACTGTACCACCACCGTCACCGTCTTCCAGATGCCCTGGGCCTTCGAGGACGGGCTGACCTGGATCGAGGGGCAGACCGACACCTATTTCGATATGCAGCAACTGGCTCACGACCAGACCCTGGCCTGGGCCGACTCGCTGGGGCTGGCCGTCGCCCCGGTCGGCTGGGCCTTTCGTCAGGTCATGCTGGAAAATCCCCCGCTGCACTATCTCTTCGAGAGCGACTACAACCATCCCTCGGTACGGGGTTCCTATCTGATGGCCTGTGTCTTCTACGGGGTCCTGTACGGGGAGCCGTCGTTGGGCGTGGCCTTCTATGCCGGGATGGAGCGGGAGGAGGCCCGGGCCCTCCAGGCGGCGGCCGACCAGGTCGTCTTCGACTCCAGCGCCCCCTGGTATCCCGCACTCAGCCGCCGCTGATCCGTACCTCGTACCCACGGAAGAGACGGGAGACCCACCAGATCATCACGGCCGCCACCACGATCCCCCAGAGGACGTCCACCCCGTAGTGGTACCCGTTGTACATGGTGCTGATGCCCAGGCCGATGGTAGCCGGGACGAAGAACCAGGGGGCGATCCGGAAACGGACCGCGTAGGTGGCCGAGACCAGGGCCATGGCCACGTGACTGGAGGGGAAGGCGCCCCCTTCCATCCCGCCGGTGGCGAAGAGCCACTGCTCGAACACGGTGATGGGCCCGCCCGTCAGATGCAGCAGCCGGCCCGGATAGTCCTCGAAGTAGACCGGCCCCCCGCCCGGGGTGATGAGGAAGTGCAGGTAACAGACCCAGAAGGTGAGGCTCACCGCCAGCAGGTACTCCCGGAAGCGGTCGCCGTCGGCGGGTGAGTCGCTGCGGCGCCAGCGGCGCCAGAGCGGGACCCCGATGAAGACCGGGAAGAAGTAGTAGCTGGTGTAGAAGAAATACATCAACTCGGTCAGCCAGGGTCGAGCGTAAGATTGTAGCCAGGGGGTCAGGTCCCGGCCGAAGACCAACCGGTCGGCGGCCACCATCAGAGGATCGAGATACTCGGGGTGGATGATGTGGATCATCGCCCCGATGGACTGGAAGAAGGCGTAGACCAGGATGAGAGGATACCACCAGCGCAGGAAGTCGGCGGTCGCAGACCGGTAGCGGCCGAGGGCGCGGGCTCCCAGGCCGAGCGCCGCCAGGCCCAGATGGATCCCGATCAGCCGCCA
>CAYUVJ010000275.1:0-4187 GCA_964447955.1 uncultured Gemmatimonadota bacterium | reverse complement strand
CGCAACTGTGTCGGCCTGCGCCTCCTCGGCTCACGCCCTGCTGGACTCCTGGAACCTGCTCCAGCTGGGGTACTGCGACATCATGCTCGCCGGTGGGACGGAAGCCCCCCTGACGCCCCTTGCGGTCGGCGGTTTCTGCGCTATGAAGGCCCTCAGCACCCGCAACGATGATCCGATGCGGGCCAGCCGGCCCTTCGACGCCGAGCGGGACGGGTTCGTCATCGCCGAAGGGGCCGGGATGGTGGTCCTGGAGACCCTGGAACATGCCCGGGCTCGGGGGGCGAGGATCTATGCCGAGTTCCTGGGCGGAGGTCTATCGGCCGATGCCTACCACATGACGGCACCCGATCCGACCGGCGATGGGGCGGTGGCGAGTATGAAGATGGCGTTGGAGATGACCGGGGTATCACCCGAGCAGGTCGGCTACATCAACGCCCACGGTACCAGCACCCGCTTCAACGACGCTATCGAGAGTCTGGCGATCCGCCGGCTGTTCGCCGAGCATGCGGACGCTCTCAACATCAGCAGCACCAAATCGATGACGGGACATCTGCTGGGGGCCAGCGGGGCGGTGGAGTTCATCTTCGTTTCTCTGGCGGCCCGGCAGGGGAAGATCCCCCCGACCATCAACTACGAATACCCTGATCCCGAATGTACCCTGAACTACACCCCGAACGCCTCCATCGAGCGGGCTTTCGAGGTGGGGTTGAGCAACAGCTTCGGGTTCGGGGGCCATAACGTGACCCTCGCGGTGAGGCGATTCGACGAGACGCTTTGACCCCCGCCGCCTCTGGCGGCTGATCCACCCACCGGTCCGGCTCCCGCCCGCTGTGGCGGACCTGGAGCAGGGACTCGGCTATCGTTTCCGCGACCCCGGCCTGCTCCTCGAGGCCCTCTCGCACAGGTCCTTCGTGGGCGCTCAGGGCGGGGACCACCTGGGTTCCAACGAGCGCCTCGAGTTCCTGGGGGACGCCGTCCTCGACCTGATCGTCGCGCGGGAACTCTTCGAACGCCATCCTGCGAAGCGGGAAGGCGACCTCACCCAGCTGAAATCCCTCCTGGTATCACGTCCAGTGCTGGAGCGGGCTTCACGTGATCTCGGAGTCGGCGCGGCCCTGTTGCTTTCGACCAATGAGGAGGGGACGGGCGGACGGGACCGCCCCAGCATCCTGGCCGACGCCCTCGAAGCGATCCTGGGGGCCGTCTTCCTGGACGGCGGCCTGGACCCGGCCCGACGTATCGTACTCGACTGTATCGTGAGCCGGCTCCCGGAGGTCAGCGCCCTCCCCGACCTGCGCAACCACAAGAGTCTTCTGCTGGAGTATGTCCAACACCACAAACTGGGACATCTGAGCTACCGGACCGCCCGCGAGGAGGGTCCCGACCATCACAAGACCTTCACCATAGAGGTAGTGCTGAACCGCCGGGTCCTGGGGTGCGGCCGGGGGGTCTCCAAGAAGCAGGCGCAGCAGGAGGCGGCTCGGGTCGCCCTGGAGAGCCTGGAGATCGATGGGGTCGATCGGGACGGTTGCTCGTGAACACACCGGACTGGCGACTGCTGCTCGACGGGCCCGCCGATGGTCCCTGGAACATGGCGGTGGATGAAGCTCTGCTCCTGGGAGGACCGGATGGTGGGGCCCCGACCTTGCGCCTCTATACCTGGCATCCCCATACCCTCTCGCTGGGAGCCAACCAGCGGGTGACCACCGGGCTGGATTGGGACCGGCTGGAACAGGACGGATACGGCGTGGTGCGTCGGCCCACCGGGGGAAGGGCGATCCTGCACGCCCAAGAGCTGACCTACAGTGTCACCGCACCGGCTCCGCCGGGGGGGACTCTGGCCGCCTATCTCTGGCTGGCCGAGGGGCTGCGGTCGGGGCTGGCCGCCGCCGGTGTGACCCTGGACCTGGAACGGTCGAGGCGGCCCCAGGCGAGAGGGATCAACACCAGGAATCCCTGCTTCACGGCGGCCGGACGGTATGAACTGGTCGCTGGCGGCCGCAAGGTGGTAGGCTCCGCACAACGACGCCGCGGAGGCTGGCTCATGCAGCACGGCTCCATCCTGCTGGGCCCGGAGCACCTGCGGCTGCCCCGCTACCTGGGAAGTCCCGACCCTGCGGCCGAGGAGGCCGCTCTGGCCTGGGCGACGGTCGATTGTTCGACCCTGTTGGGCCGACCGCTCGAGGCCGCAGAGCTGACCGGGCCGTTCGCCGAGGGATTCGCTCGGGCGGTCGGGGTCCGTCTGGTCCCGGGACGACTCTCGACCACCGATCGGGAATGGGCCGATCGGTTGCGTGCGAATCGCTTCGCCGACCCCGTCTGGACCCGGCAGGGACGGCGGAAGGACCCAGACGACCTGATGGCTGAGGACGAACGGCACGGATGACCCTGAGCGCACGCATACGACGGGCCTTGTTCTTCCCGGTCGGGGCCCTGCTGCTCGGTGGCTTTCTGCCGGGTGCTTCGACGCCCGTCCAGGGTCAGGAACGCAACGTCGGGCCCCGGCGGCCGTCGGCCGGGTTGCGGGTCGGCTTCGTCAGCGTCGGCAACCTCGTCCCCCTGCCGCCCGACCTGCAGCCGGAACGGACCATCCGCTGGATCATGCACCAGGTCTATGGACCGGGACTGATCGAGCTTCCCGAGCGTGAGGAGGGCGTACCGGTCTATCTATTGGCCTCCGAGTTCGGCCCTCAACCGGTGCGGGGCACGTGGCGCATCCGTCTTCGACCGGGGGTGGTATTCCACGACGGGAGTGAACTCGCCCCGGAGGATCTGTGTGAGACCCTGTTGTTGTACAAGCGGCTGGCCGAGGCCGGACATCCCGACGTCGATCCGGTCTTCCGGCTGATCGATTCGGTCGAGGTCCAGGCGGACGGTGCGGTGGATTTCACCCTCGGGCGGCACCTGCAGGACCAGCCCTGGCGGATAGGCCGGGTGGTACCGCTGCCGGCCGAGCGGGCCCGCCTGGTCCGGGGCGACCTCTCCGAGATGCAGGGTCAACTGATCGCTCAGTTCGTGGATCGGCCTCCGGTCGGTCTGGGAGGTTATCGCTACGAGCCCATCGATCCCCGGACCTCCGACCCCGGTGAGGCACTCTTCGTCCTGAGGGCGTTCGACAGCTACTTCCAGGGCCGTCCTGTGTTCCGGGAAGCAATGATCCGTTTCTACCCCAACGACCGTCAGCTGATGCAGGCCGTGGTCACCGGGGAACTGGACGTGGTCGGCATACTTCCCCGACTGGCCAGTGAGGAACTCGCCTCCCTGCTGGCCAACCGGGTAGAGGTCCAGTACCGGCGCTTCCCCCAGACCGAGCATTTCTACTACCTGGCGCTCAACAACGCCACCTGGCCGTTCGAGGAGCGGGAAGCCCGGCAGGCCGTCCGGCTGGCAGTGGACCGCAACCAGCTGCGGCTGGGCTATCCCGTCACCCTTTCGCCCATCAGCAACATCCCGGTTCAGCCGGCGCCCAACTCGGGGGAGCGGGCGCCGGTCCGGAGGCGGGCCGCGATGAATCTGCTCCAGGATCTCGGATTCCGGGTGGTCAACGACCTGCTGACCGGACAGGACGGTCGGCCGGTCCGGCTCCGCCTGCATTATCCCGACCACTATTCGACCTATGAGCGGATGGCGCGCAACGTGAAGAACGACCTGCAGCGGCTTGGCCTGCTGGTCGACGCCATCCCGGTCCATCCGTCTGAACTGAAGGCCCGACTGAGCAACGGCGATTATGACCTGGCCCTCTACGAGATGGACCTGCCGCCGACCCCGGAAGGCCTTTTCCATTTCTTCGCCACCGACCCCGCCCGGGGGGTCAACTTCACCCGTTACGGCAGTGTTGCATTCCGTTCCAATCTCAATGCGGCGCTCTCACCGCCCGCCGGGACCAGTCTGCAGGAGTACTGGAACGGCGCCCTGGAACGGTTCGAGGACGACGTACCCCTCATCCCCATCTATTTCAACCTGGCTCAGCACTGGGCTTTCGACGGGGCGGTGGTGGATGTGCGTAGTGTGGGCATCAGCACTCGGCGGATGGAACCACTGGCCCGGTGGCGGAGATGAGGCCGGTGCGCGCAGAGAGATCCCGGCAACGCCTGCCGCTGGTGGGTGGGCTCTTCCGCCGGCTCCTGTTCCACCACTTGCTGCTGGTCACCGTACCGATCGCGGTTCTGGGTTTCATCCAGGTGAAC
>CAYUVJ010000274.1:3658-4188 GCA_964447955.1 uncultured Gemmatimonadota bacterium | reverse complement strand
CCCTGATCCTGCTGGGGGTCGTCCTGCTGCTGGGCATGCATTTCAACATCTCGGGCGGGTGGTTCCTGCTGGTGCTGGGCGGAGCGTTCCTGGCCTGGTACTTCGAGAGCCGCAACTACGGGCTGCTCGTCCCGGCCGGCATCCTGCTCGGCCTGGGCCTGGGGGTGGTGCTCTCGGAGGTCCGCCCCTGGTTCTTCGACTTCGAGTGGGAGCTCTTCTGGATCGGGACGGGGTTCGTCGCCATCTACATCATCGACCGGGTGACCTGGCATCAGAGCACGACCTGGCCGCTCTGGCCGGGCGGGGTGCTCATCCTAATATCCCTCTGGCAATCCCGCTGGTTCGAGGATCTCTTCGACTGGCTCTGGTGGGAGATCCTGGGCGACTGGTGGCCGGTCCTGCTCATCCTCTGGGGGGTCTGGCTCCTGCGCCGGGGACGTCACGGGACGCCGGGACTAGTTGGCGGGGCCCAACCACCGACCGAGGCGCCGCCACCGGGACCGGTCTCAGACTGAAGGGGAACGGTCTCC
>CAYUVJ010000274.1:0-3648 GCA_964447955.1 uncultured Gemmatimonadota bacterium | reverse complement strand
CGGAGCGGGCAGTTCCTGGTCCGGGTATTCAGGGTCGCTCCGGCACCAGCAGCACCTGGACGCGGCCGTCAGCCGGTACCCAGAGCCGTCCCCTCTGACCGAGCCGCCGCAGTCCGCTCTGGACGGCCAGCTCCCAGCTCCAGAGGGTGAACTCGCCCAGCAGACCGGGTTCGTCGTAGCCCAGTTCGGCGACCAGGGTGCCGAGTTCCGGGATGAGTCCCCGCAGGGCCGGCCAGAGCACCCCTCCGAGATCTCCCGCCAGGCTGCGTATCGCCTCCACGTCGGCGGCGGAGACGAGTGGGACCAGCGGTTCCCCGGACGGGGTGACCATCTCCAGGCGGACCAGGAGTCGCCGGGTCGGGGCATCGGGGGCCTGGTCCATCAGGTACCAGAGCCGGTAGGCCCGGACCAGTTCGAGCAGGGGGCCGTCGTCGGGCCGGGCCGGGACCGGCGGGGCGGCCGTGGTGTCGACCGCGGTCAGTTCACGGGTCAGCGGGTCTTCGGGATCGAGCAGCCGGCCCAGTCCGAAGGGCCGCGCATCGGGGGCCCAGGCGGCCAGGCGCCAGCCGGCTCCCAGTCCGTCGATACGGAGTCCGTCGGGAGCCTCCTCGGGCGGGACCCGATAGACCCGGAAGGCGTAATCACGGTCGATCGGGGCCAGACCCGCCTGCCAGAAGTAGTCGGCCTGCTGGATCCCGAGCAGCCAGGCACCGAGGAGCACGAAGCCGGAACGCTCGAGGGGGATGCGGCCGGCCACCGGGAGGTCGGCGAACCGTCCAGCGAGTTGGGACCAGCGAGCCTCCAGGGTGTCGGCGATGGCGACGGCCAGCGGCTCGACCAGGGCTTTCAGTCGGTTGAATGCCGGCCGGTCGAGTGCCGGGGCCAGGGCCTGCCAGCCGCCGTCCGGCAACCGCCGTCCCAGACCCTCGAGCTCGGCCAGCCGCAGGAGCCGCTCGGTCTCCTCCCGACCCAGGCCGAGTTGTCGTTCCAGGGCCTCGAGGGGGGTGCCGGCGGCGAGTTCGACCAGGAGGGCGTGCAGGCGTCCGTCGGTCAGGACCATCTGCGGGATGCCGACCCGGGCCGGAGCCAGGGTGGCGGCGGCGAAGTCGGTGAGCGGGACCGGCTGGGCCTGGACTCCCGACCCCCCTCCGCAGGTCGCGATGAGGACGGCCAGGAGGATGGCCGAATATCCGGTCGAAATCTGCCTGGTCCCCATCGACAGTCTCCTCACGGCTCTTCCCGGGTCGGGGCGGCCAGGCGGGCGGTCAGCACCTCCACGGGGTGGACGGCGGTCCGTCCGGTCCCGTCCCGGATCTGGTGGCGGCAGGAAGTGCCCGGGGCGACCACCGTGGCGCCTCCCTCCAGCGCCTCTACCGCCGGGAAGAGACGCTGGGCGCCGATGGCCATGGAGAGCTCGTAGTGGGAACGCTCGTAACCAAAGGAGCCTGCCATACCGCAGCAGCCCGCGTCCACCAGTTCTATCCTCGTGCCGGGAAGCCAGCCCAGGACCCGCTCCAGGGCATCGGTCCCGGCCAGGGCTTTCTGATGGCAGTGGCCGTGCACCAGCAGGTGTTCCTCATCCGGGCCGGCCGGGGGACGGAACCGCAGCAGGGGCCGCACCCGTTCGGCGTTACGGTCGAGCCACTCCTCGATCAGGAAGGCGGCGCCGGCCACGGCGCGGGCTGCCTCACCGGGCACCAGGGCAGGGTATTCGTCCCGCAGGGTGAGCAGGCTGGAGGGCTCCACCCCCACGATCACGTCTCCCCCCTCGACCAGCCGGACCCAGCGCCGGAGGTTGGCCGCAGCCAGTTCCTTCGCCCGGGGGAGCAGGCCCCGGGAGAGCTCGGCCCGACCCTCGCTCCCCCCGGCCGGGGCCAGAAGACGGACCCGGGCGCCGGCGGCCCGGAGCAACCGCACCGCCGCCATGCCCACGTGAGGGTCGTTGCAGTCGGTGAAGGGGTCGGCCAGCAGCCAGACGTCACACCAGCCCGGCTCCTCCCCCAGCCGTTCGCGCAGACGGGTGTCGGCCTGCATCCGCCGGGTCAGGGTCCGGCGATGGAAGGTCGGCAGGGAGCGCCGCCGGTCGATGCCGACCACGGCTTCCAGCAGGCGCCGTCCCGGACCGCTCGCAGCAGCCCAGTTGCTCAGCGGGGCCAGGGCGCTGGCCAGACGTCCCAGCCGAGCGATGCCGCCGAAGAAGCGGGAGGGGAGCGGCACCCCATGACGCTCGTGCCAGTGGGCCAGGAACTCGGCTTTCAGACGGGTCATGTCGACCTGGCTGGGGCACTCGGCCCGGCAGGCCTTGCACTGCAGGCAGAGGTCGAGGGTCTCGAACAGCCGCTCGTCGGCCAGCTCGCCGGAACCGACCTCCCCGGCGAGGATCCCCCGCAACGCGTTGGCCCGCCCCCGGGTGGAGTGCTCCTCATCGCGCGTAATCATGAACGAGGGACACATGGTTCCCACGTCCATCTTCCGGCAGACCCCCGCCCCGCTGCACATCTCGACCGCCCGGGCGAAGCCCCCGTCGGCGCTGAAGTCGAACCAGGTGGTGGGCTCCAGGGGACGGTAGTCGGGGCCGTAGCGCAGTGATTCGGTCATGGCAGGCGCCCGCACGATCTTGCCGGGATTCATGATCCCCTGCGGATCGAAGGCGTCCTTGAGTCGCTCGAAGAGCCGGTGGACCTCCTCACCGTGAATGAAGGGGTTGAGCGCGCTGCGGGCCAGCCCGTCACCGTGCTCGCCGGCCATGGCCCCGCCGTACTTGCGGACCAGGGCGGCCGTCTCCCGGGAGAGGACGGCCATCTTGGCGATCTCGGCGGCATCCTTGGTGTTCACCAGCGGCCGGATGTGCAGACAGCCGGCCGAGGCGTGGGCATAGAAGGCGGCCGGGGTGTCGTGTTCCCGGAGCAGGCGCAGGATATCGGCGATATAGTCGCGCAGCCGGTCCGCGGGGACCGCCGTGTCCTCGATGAAGGGGATGGGTTTGTGGTCGCCTCGCCGGCTCATCAGCAGACCGAGCCCCGCCTTGCGTACCTCCCAGACGTCGGCCTGGGCGGCTGGGTCGTGGAGGATGCGGACCCCGATGGTCCCGGCCGCCGCCCGGCGGGCGGCCCCGACCAGCCGTTCCAGGTGGGCGGTTCGGCCGTCCTCGTCGCCCGGTTCGCCATAGACCTCGACCGCCAGCACGACCTCGGGTTCCCCCTCCACGAAGGTCAGCCGACGGGCGAACTCGGGGGCGCGGCGGCAGAGGTCCAGCAGCATGGCATCCATCAGTTCGATGGCCGTAGGCTCCTGCTCCAGCAGGGCCTGTACGGTCCCCAGCGCCTCCAGCATGTCGGCGAAGGAAAGCACCGCCAGGCTGGCGGCCGCCGGCTTGGGGACCAGTCCCAGTTCCACCTCGACCAAACTGCACAGAGTGCCCTCGCTCCCAGCCACCAGACCGGCCAGGTTGAGCGGCTGGCCGGGGCGCAGCAGGTCCAGGTTGTAACCGCCCACTCGCCGCCAGGTGCGCGGCCAGCCGGCGGCCACACGTTCGGACTCCTGCTCGGCGATGCGGACCGCCTCGCGGTAGATGGCCGTCTCCAGGTCGGGGGGCGGCGGGACCGCCCGGGGCCCTCCCCCGGTGGTCCTGGGGGTCCCTTCCGGTGG
>CAYUVJ010000273.1:0-4189 GCA_964447955.1 uncultured Gemmatimonadota bacterium | reverse complement strand
CGGGAGGTCGTCACCGAGATCGCCCATCAGATCCCCTGCATCCCCTTCTGCGAACTGCCTTCTTTCATCGTTCGGTCCGATGAGGTGGAACCGTTCGATCCCGGCCCGTACTATCTCTGGCGCATGGATCGAGTCTGGAAGAAGAACTGGTGATGCAAGGAGGACCACCCATCGAAACCGGGGCGAACGGTCTCAGCCTGCGGATCAAACTCCTGCTCGGGGTCTTCCTGCTGATCGCCGCCCTCATCGGTACGACGCTCACGATCGTAGGCCGGGCTCAGCGGGGCGCCCTGATGAGGGAGGTCGAGAACAAGATCGGATTGATCGGGGACGAGCTCTCATTGCTGGTCCGTTCGGCCCTCGAGAACGGGAATCTCACCGCTGTCCTTCCGGTGGTCAATGAGCGCAGCAGTCTTGAGGACGTGGTCAGTATCACCATCCTGGACGGAGCGCTGGGCTATCTCCACTCCAGTCACGGGGAGAACGGAGAGTGGACCGAGGTGGTCAGCCAGGAGACCTTCCGGCAACGTTGGACCGACTCCGTGCCCTGGACCATGACCACCCGCTTCAGCGATGGACGACGGGTCTTGACCCGGGTGACCTCGTTGTCCGACGTGGAGGGGCCCGCGGGCGTCATACTCATCGACTTCCGCTACGACCAGGTCCTGGGAGAGGTAGACCGACTGCAGCGGACGGTGCTGCTGCTGGGAGGGGCGGGCCTTCTGGTCGGGGTCCTGCTGACCCTGCTGCTGGCTGGGGGGATCACCGGTCCGCTGGAACGGCTGAAGGTCGCCGCCGTCCGGATCGGGGCAGGGGACTTCGGACGGACCGTGGCGGTGGAGACCCGGGACGAGATCGGAGCCCTGGCGGCCACTTTCAACACCATGTCGGTGGAGTTGAAGAAGCGCGAGGAGGAGGTCAAACGCTCGGCCCGGCTCTCCGCCATCGGCACCACGGCCTCGGTCATCGCACACGAGATGAAGACCCCGCTCACCAGTGTCACCACCTACACCGAACTGCTCCAGACCAACTATGAGGACCCCGAATTCCGGGAGAAGTTCACCGAGGTTGTGGCACCCCAGGTCACACGGCTGACCAAGCTGGTGGACGACCTGCTCGATTACAGCCGTGAGACGAGACTGGTGTGCACCGAGGTCGACCTGGACCTCCTGCTGCACCAGGCGATGAATTTCTTCGGTGACCTGCTCGTCCAGCATCGGGTCGCGCCATTCGAATCGCTGGCCGCAGACCGGTATGTGGATGGAGATGCCGACAAACTCGATCAGGTCTTCTTCAATCTGGTCAAGAACGCGGTGGAGGCCCAGGTGGAAGGGGGGGCGCTGGCGGTCCTCACTGCGGTCGAGGGGGACGAGGCGGTGGTCCTGGTGGCGGATGCCGGCCCTGGTATCCCGGCCGAGACAGCACACAGTATCTTCGAGCCCTTCTTCACCACCAAGTCGAAGGGGACCGGCCTCGGTCTGGCCATCACCCAGAAGATCGTGACGGCGCACGGTGGGTCCATCCGCCTGTGGACCCCTCTCCGAGAGGTCCCGGAACAGTATATCTCCCGGCTCCGTGACACCCTCGGTCCCCGCTGGCCCCATCCGGACCAGGGCACCTGTTTCGAGGTCAGGCTGCCCGTCCTGACCGCCGACCGGAAGGACTGAGACCGTGGCCCGCGTGCTCGCCATAGATGATGAGAGCAGCATCCTGGAGTCCTATCGGATGGCCCTGAGAGGTCTCCACGAAGTGACGCTGGCCACCGGGGGAGAGGCCGGGCTCGAACAGCTCGGCCAGGCCGATTTCGAGGTCATCCTGCTCGACATCTCGATGCCGGGGCGCTCCGGTCTGGAGATCCTCAAGGAGATCCGGGCCCGGGAATGCGACGGTGCCGTCATCATGGTCACCGTACATCGGGATGTGGAGATGGTGGTGGAGGCCATGAAGAGCGGGGCCGACGACTATATGACCAAGCCGTTCAAGGTCTCCGAACTCCGTCATGCCGTGGAGCGGAATCTGAAGGTGGTCCGCCTGACGCGGCGTACCCGCCGGCTGGAATCGACCCTGGAGGAACAGGCCGCGGCGTCCGGGGACATCGTCCACACCTCGGCGATCATGGCGACGGCGCTCGAGACCCTGCGACGGGCGGCTCCGACCGAGGCTTCGGTCCTGATCACCGGAGAGAGCGGGACGGGCAAGGAACTGGCCGCCCAATATGTGCATCGGCATTCGAACAGGGCGGACGAACCGATGGTGACGGTGAACTGTGCCGCCATCCCGGAGAACCTGCTGGAGTCCGAGCTCTTCGGGCATGAGAAAGGCGCCTTCAGCGGGGCGATCGAGCGCAAGATCGGGAAGTTCGAGCGGGCCGACCGGGGAACCATCTTCCTGGACGAGATCGCCACGCTGCCGCTGGAGTTGCAGTCCAAGCTCCTGCGGGCGCTCGAGAACAGGGTCATCGAACGGGTGGGCGGGAGCGCCCTGATCCGACTCGACGTACGCTGGATCGCCGCCACCAACCGTGACCTTCAGGGACTGGTCGGCGCTGGAGAGTTCCGGGAGGACCTTTTCTATCGGCTCAACGTCATATCGGTGACCCTGCCTCCGCTCCGTGACCGGGTCGAGGACATCCCGCTGCTGACCCACTACTTCCTGAAACAGCTGGCGGCCGATCTTAAACGCCCTCCACTTGAGCCTGAGGACGAGGTCCTCCAGGTCTTCCGTACCTACCCCTGGCCGGGCAACGTGCGCGAACTGCGCAACGTCCTGGAGCGTCTGAGCGTTCTGGAACCGGGTCCGGGCGTCGGCGCAGACCGACTGCCCAAGACCTTGCGGGTGGCCCAGACCCCCGCCCCGGAACGCTCGATGACGAACGAGGGGGAGGGAGAAGGTGAGGACGCCTCCTATAAGGAGGCGATCGAGGGTTTTCGCCGCCGGCTGATCGTCGATGCCTTGGGGGCGAGTAAAGGCAATCAGGTTCAGGCCGCCCGGCGACTCGGTCTGCACCGCAACACCCTGCTCCATCACCTGAAGAGCCTGGGCATCCGTGACCAGGAGTGGCAACACCCGACCTCGGAGCCTCCGAACGGATCGTGACGGACGGTGGCATGACCGCTGCGGTTTGATCGGCTTCTGCACCATATCCTGTGCATCCATGTAAGTTCTTATCCTGTTATCAGATACATGGTTATTGCCCCGGATCTGCGGCGTATCGGCCGGATCGTGTGCACTATTTATGGTGCAGCTTATGGCTCCATCCTCGGACCTGAGCTGCGGACCAATCACCAACCGGATCGACAGGAGTCCTCTAATCCATTGTCCCATATAGGATTGGAATCTTCCATCCGTGACACGTCGGGATCGGGGGCGTCCGGCACGGGTCTTGCTATCGGATATCCGCTGAAGCGGCAAGGTATTCGGCACGATCCAGGTGATGCTGGAGGTGAGTATAGATGGTGTTCCCAATCTGGATGACAGGCGGTTTGGCCGCGATCGGACCGGCCACGGACATCGCGTTCAGGAACACCCGGCGGCCTCAAAGGGGCCGGATGATGGTCCTGGAGAGCGATGATGTGCTTCGCCAGGTCATCCTGGACGCCCTCGGGCCGGCTATGCCCGTCGTCGGAGCGGGATCCGCCCGCCAGGCGATCGAGTTCCTCACCACGGGTACGGTCTCCCTCGCCCTGGTCGGACTCCAGGTCCCCGACTTGAACGGACCGGAGCTCTTGAGACGGGTCCGGCAGTACTTGCCCGCTTCCAAGGTGATCGTCATATCCGATTCCGGGAATCACGAGTTGGTGCGACAGGTGGCGGAACTGGGTGCCGTGGACTTCCTGGAGAAGCCCTTCAGCCTCACCGAACTCTATCAAACCCTGGACACCGCGATCCGGGGACGCGCCCGGCCCCTGGACGTACGGGCCTTCCAGCTCCGCACCAACCAGCGCAGCCGGTTGCGGCGCCAGGCGCTGCTGGCCTGCGCATGACGTACCGCCCCCCCGATCCGGTCGGAGCGGTACGGGTGGCACCTCACCCCTGGCAACAGCGGGAGAGACTGCTCTCCCGGGTACATGACGAACTGAGTCTGATCGGCGGATATGCGGATCTGTTGCTGGACCTGCCCGCGGGCGATCCCCGGCGGGAGGAAGCAAGACGGATCCGATCTGAGGTGGCGGCCCTGCGACAGCTTATC
>CAYUVJ010000272.1:0-4207 GCA_964447955.1 uncultured Gemmatimonadota bacterium | reverse complement strand
CTCCCAGCGGCGGACATTGGTCGCGCCGCCGTTGTAGGCGGCGAGCGCCTTCTCCACCGAACCGTCGAACTGGCTTATGAGCCGGGCCAAGTAGGGGATCCCCAACTGGAGGTTGCGTTCCGGGTCGTAGAGGTCCTCCGGGGAGACCGGCGGGAGCCTCAACCGCCGGGTCCATTCCGCGGCGGTGGCCGGCATCAGCTGCATGAGCCCGCGGGCCCCGGCGAAGGAGCGGGCGTCGCTCCGGTAGAGGCTCTCCTGCTTCATCAGGGCCAGCACCAGAAGCGGGTCGAGATCGTAGCGGAGCGCCTCGGAGATGACCCTGTCGAGCCAGTAGAGGGGGTATTCCAGCAGCTCACGGCGCCGGTCGTCCGCCGCCCAGCGGAACCGGTCGCGCAACCGCTCACCCAGCCAGGCGGCGACATCGTAGGCGCCCCCGGCCACGCAGCGCTCCCACAGCGCATAGAGTCGTTCCCGGTCGAGCCGGCCCTGTCGGACGGCCGGTTCCAGTTGGAGCTCCCCTTCCCGGCTGCGGCCGATGCGCAGCAGCACGATCCCGGCCGCCGCCGCCTCCGAAGCCCAGTCGGGCACCGTCATGCCGACCGCGGGGACCCATTCCAGGGGCGGCGGGGTCCGCAGCGCGGTGCCCTGCCCCAGTCGGCGAGCGGCTTGATCCCCGTACCAGGTCTCGGGATAGCCGTCGGCCGCCCTCTCCAGGTAGGCCCGGGCAGCGGTCGAGTCGCCCTCGTCGGAGGCCATCCGTGCGGCCCAGAACCAGCCCTGGGCCTTCTCATAGGGGTGGAAGACCCCCGACCCCAGCCGGACGTACCAGCGCCGCGCCTCGGCGGCGTCACCGGCCAGGCGGGCGCAGTTCCCGAGCTGGAAGACGGCCTCGGCGTTCTGCCAGAAGGTCGGATACTCGCGGATGAGCCGGACCAGGACGTCCCGGGCGGCCGCGCAGTCCAGACCGCCCAGCCGGTCGGCAGCCTGACGCAGGGCCCGGGGGGCCCAGTCGCTGTGCGGGTGGGTATCGGCGAACGCCACCAGGGCGGCCGCCCCCGTCTCGCGGTCACGGTGGGAGGCGATCGCCCGGGCCTGATGGTAGGCGGCCGTGGTCCGCCAGCGGGGGCTGGCGGCGGCCTCACCCAGCAGGTCGGCCGCTTCGGCCCAGCGGCGTTGCCGGTAGCGGGTCATGCCCAGCCAGTAAGCGGCTTCCGCCCTCATTGCCGGGTCGTCGCTGCCCCGGGCGACCTGGAGAGCTGCTTCCGCCTCGGACCACTCGGAGAGGTCGTGGAAGATCCGTCCGGCCCGCAGTGCCAGGACCGCGTCAGCGGGATCGTCGTCCCGCAGACGGCGGGCTGCGCGCGCCCGGGCCTCGTCGGTCCCGGGAAGTCCGAAGGCGGCTTCCAACTGACGCCGGGCCGCCTCCGGGTCCTCCTCGGCCAACCGTTCGGCCAGCTGGTAAGCATGCTCGGCGGCACCGGGGGCGCGCTCCTCGATCAGGATATGCAGCAGGCCGGTCTCGGACTCCTCGTCTCCCCGTGCCCGCGCCCCGGCCAGGCGGGCCTGGAGCACCTGCTGGCGCACCGGTCCCGCCTCGAGACGCTCCTGCATCGACCGGCGCAGGGAATCGGCCCGGGCGGGCTGCCCGGAACGGTCGAGGGCTTCGGCCAGGAAGAGGTCGACCCAATCGGCCAGGGGTCCCGTGACGAGTCCCCGGGCGTGCCTCCAGGCCTCCACCTCCGCCTCCCGGCGCTCCAGCCGACCCCAGGCCACGGCCAGACCGAGCCAGACCTCCGGAGCGGCCGTGCCGTCGGCGCCCGTGACCGTCTGGAGCAAGGTCACCGCCTCGGGGGTCCGACCCTCCCGGAGGGCCCGCAGACCGGCCTCGAGGGCATCCGTCGTCCCCTGGAACGATCGTACCGCGTCCGGTCCGATGAGACGGGCCTCGGAGCGACCGGGCGAGCCCGCCGCCGGGAGCGTGAACAGCACCACCACGGTCAGGAGCGGGAGCGGCCAGGACCGGAAGACACCGGGCGGTCGGCCGGGGCGGCCGGAGGGGATGTGGGATCGGATCGGGTCCATGATCCCCCGCACGCTACGTTCGGTATCCCGGACGGTCAAGACCCCGAAGGGTCGCGTCGAAGAAAAGGACGCCGGCCCCATCCTCGGTCAGGATGGAGCCGGCGGTGGACGGGCGGGGTCCGGCGGGTCCCCGTCCCGACATGCTGTTCTCAGAGGGTGGTGAAGGTATAGACCAGGCCGACGCCCCGGTGCTGGGCACCGCTGCGTCCCCCCTGCCCCTTCGGGCCGCCCTGACCTCCATGCTGGCCGTAGCCGGGCCCCTGACCGGCCATGGTACCGTTCCACTGACCACCCGAGTGCTGCTGGGCGGGGGCCAGGTCGACCGGCCGGCCGGAACCGTCCCGCATGCCGCCACCAACGTTGAGGGTGTAGGTGGTGGCCGGCTTGAGCGGCTCCATCGGAGTCACGGTGAGGACCGTGCCTTCTTCGCTCCAGCTGTAGCTGACCGCCACGACAGGACCTTCCAGGTCGCCCTCATGCAGAGTCACCTGCGGCTCGCAGGCGGCCGGGTCCATCCGGCGGTCGAAGTTCAGGACGATCGGGTCGGTCGGGCTCAGGGCCTCGATCCCGTCCGGGGGGGTCACCGACAGCAGAACGGCCGACTCCTCGTAACCGGTCGGGGACCGGTCTCCGGAACAGGCGCCCAGCAGGACGGTGCTCAGCAGCAGGAACGTGATCGCACTCAGGGTCCGAATCGTGCGGGTAGGCATTTGAGACTCCTTTCAGAAGATAGGTTCGAACCCCCATCTGCTTCTTCCGACCCCACCGAAGGGCCGGACCATGCATACTTTTTCAGGACTCCTAACATCCCGCCCCAGCGTGCGCAGGCGCTCCACGGTCAGGCTGACCGCCCCCCACTCCTCGTCCACCACCCCGGTCAGCAGGAAGGGGCCGCGGGTCAGCAGGCGGGGGGCGTAGCGCCGGTAGACGGGCGGGAAGAGGGTGGTCTCGTAGAGGGCGGTGGTGTCCTCGAAGGAGATGAACTTCATGATCTCCTCGTGCACCGTGTAGACCGGTTTGGCGGTGACCATCCAGCCCACCAGGCGCACCCTCCGGCCCAGGTGGGCGGCCAGGTCACGGCCGGCGATGAGCGGCGGGCCGGGCTCGGCCGCCACCCGTTCGATGGCCGGCCGATGCAGTTCCAGGGGGTGGGCACTGACCAGGAAACCCAGCGTCTCGGCCTCGAAGGCCAGCAGGGTGCGCCGGTCGTGGTCGGGGGCCGTCGGCAGGGGCCCGGAACGGGGATGTTCCAGCGGCAGGGTCAGCGGCCGGCCGGCCCCCCCCGACAGGTCCCGGCGGGTCTTCTCCCGGACCAGCGCCCGCCACATCAGCTCCGGCCGGGTCCCCTCCCCCAGTCCGTCCAGCCCCCCGCAGCGGATCAGCGTCTCCAGCTCCGCCGGACGCAGCGGCACACGCGCCACCAGGTCGTCGAACCCCTGGAAGGGACCGCTCCGCTCCCGCTCGGCCACCAGGGCCCGGGCGCGCTCGGCCGCCAGCCCCCGGACGTGCCCCAACCCCACCCGCAGCCAGCCCCGCGCTCCCCCCGGTCCCGGCGGGGGGTCCGTCACCCCGCTCACGCCACCGGCTGATGTGCCCGCGGGGGCCGACACCCCCCCTTCGGTCAGGGTCTGGCCCGTCCAGGCCACCGCGCTCTCGTTCACGTCGGGCAGCCGCAGGGCCAGCCCCATGCGCCCGGCCTCGGAGACATAGGCCAGCGGCGAGTAGAACCCCCCCTGGTTGGAGAGGACCGCGGCCATGAACTCGGCCGGGTAGTGGGCCCGAAGCCAGGCGGCCTGGAAGGAGACCAGGGCGTAGGAGGCCGAGTGGGCCTTGCAGAACGAATAGCCGGCGAACGACTCGATCTGCCGCCAGAGTTCGGCCGCCACCTCGGGACTCGTCCCGCGGGCCAGCGCCCCCTGGACGAACTGCCGCCGGTAACGCTCCAGCCGCTCATGACTGCGCTTCTTGCTCATGCTCTTGCGCAGGCCGTCGGCGTCGGCCAGCGAGAGCCCGGCGATGTGGTGGGCGACCTTGATCACGTCCTCCTGGTAACACATCACCCCGTAGGTCTCCCCCAGCAGCTCCTCCAGCTTGGGGTGCAGCCAGGTGAAGGGGGCGCCGTGGT
>CAYUVJ010000271.1:0-4215 GCA_964447955.1 uncultured Gemmatimonadota bacterium | reverse complement strand
GCCGCCTGGATGGCGGTGGTCCCGGCCGTGAACGCCTCCTCCCAGGCCGCCTCGTCCCACACCTCAATGTCCCATGCCCCCTCGGCTGGGGGCGGGGCGTCGGGTTCCCCTCCTGGCCGGTTGGTCCAGCGGGCCAGCAGGTCGCGGTAGGGGTTGGCGCCCCCCTGGTAGGGGTAGGGATCGCCCGGCTTGATGTCGGGGTCGTTGCGCTCGGGGTTCACCAGCGCTACCCGTGCCCGGGCGTACTCCCGGGAGAGCAAGCCTCTGAGGGGCTCCTCGGGCGGGTAGTAGGGGTCGCCGTAGTAGAAGTCACGGTCGGCGAAGGCCAGGTTCATCACCTGGTAGACCGGGTGGATGTACTCGGGGGAGTTGTAGCCCAGGGCCGGCAGGTCGAAGTGCTCCAGCATGTTCAGCATCTGGATCATCACCGGGCCCTGCACCCAGGAGGTGAGCTTGTAGACCTCGATCCCCTTGTACTCGGTGCGGACCGGCTCTTCGAGGTAGACCTGCCAGCGGTCCAGGTCCTCCAGGGTGTGCAGGCCTCCCTGCTCGCGGGAGCCGCGCACGAACTCCAGGGCGATGTCCCCCCGGTAGAAGCGGTCGTAGGCGGCGTAGATCGCCTCCTTACGGCTGGCTCCCCGGCCGATCGCCGCCCGCTCCGCCTCGACGAGTTGCTCCAACGTCCGTTTCAGGTCGGGCTGGCGGAAGATCTCCCCGGGACGGGGCGCTTCCCGCTCCTCCCCTTCATGGGGGAAGAAGACGGCCCGGGAGTAGGGCCACTGCTTCAGGGTCTCCTTCGACCGCTCGAGCTGGTTGGCCAGCGAGGCCTCGATGGGGTAACCGTCGGCCATCTCGATGGCCGGCTGGAGCACCTGGGCCAGGCTCATGGTGCCGAACTCGGCCAGCATGGTGAGTAGACCACCAGGAGTGCCCGGCGTGACGGCCGCCAGCGGACCCTCCTCGGGCGGGTAGGTCATTCCCTGCTCCCGGAAGAACTCCGGGGTAGCCCCGGTGGGGGCGGCCCCCAGGGCGTTGATGCCGAAGACCCGCTTCTGGACCGGATCGTAGATGAGGGCCTGGGTCTCCCCGCCCCAGCTCAGCACGTCGTACATGGTGCAGACCGCACCCAGCATGGCGCAGGCGGCGTCCACGGCGTTTCCCCCCTGCTGGAAGATGCGGGCTCCCGCCGTGGCCCCCAGGGGCTTGCCGGTGATGGCCACCCAGTGCCGGCCGTGGAGGACCGGCTTGTCGGTGGGCACCCGGGGCGTCCGGGCCGGCCGCTGGGCGATCGCCTCCGCCGGGAAGGCCAGCGCCAGGGTGAGCAGGGCCGCGGCCATTGCAAGGACAGGGCGGTGGAGGGAAAGACAGAGCGGGGAACGAGGTCCGCAATTACGGTCGGGACGGGACAGGGGTGCCGGGCGCGGCATGTGGGATCCTCCTGGGGTGTGGGTCGCAAGACACACTCTAGCGGGTTCTGGTCAGGTCTGGCCAGGAGGGGCAGGTTGGGCGGCTGGTGCCGGAAGGCCCCGACGCAAGCTCGTCGACCAGGGCCCCTTGCCGCTCAAGGAAGCCCTCAAGCTGGCCACCTAGGTCGCCGAAGCACTCGAGAAGGCCCATGAGAAGGGCATCGTCCACCGCGACCTGAAGCCCTCCAACGTCATGCGCACTCCCGAGGGGCACGCCAAAGTGCTGGACTTCGGGCTGGCCAAGCGGATCGGGCCGATGGGGGATCGCCGACCCACTGCCATCACCGCCTGACCTGCCGCAGGCAGTGAGCATCGGGATACACATCACGATGAGAGGGAGGAGGAACATGCTGCCCGGTGAAGGTCGCGTCATCGGAACGATCCGGTCCGGTTGAATCGAGAATGCCTCAACGACCTATATGATTGGATGCCGGTGAGGAGCGGATGGTTGGCCCAGGCAGGTCGATGATGCCTGGGCAGTACCAGAAAGGGGGGATCTGGCGGGAGGCGGCACCCGGACTCGAGCCGGGGAGGTGAGCAGATGCGAGCAAGGACTGCTAGTCGCGTTCCCAGGGCCGACGGCGGACCGTCCGGCCGCTGGTCATGTCCTCGATATCACGACCGAGGAAACGGGCCAGCTCTTCGCTTATACGTTGCGCCGACGGGTAATCGGTCGGGGCGTCGTACTCGATGTCCTCGCCCCCCCGGCTCCCGGCCAGACAGACCGGGAACACGGTCTTCACCGAGTTGGGGTCGCGCCGGACTTCTTTCCCCACCGTGATCCTGTCGAAGCCGGCCAGGTTGTAGCGGGTGACCTTCATCGGCACCATGAGCCCCCACCACTTCGTGACCATCATGGCGGTCCGATCCACGATGACACCCGAACGCCCGAAAATCAGGGCTATACCAGCCGCAGTGAAGAGCAGACCGAGAATGAAGAGGAAGAGCGGTGAGATATCCTCATCCATCGGCACCCCACTCTTCTGCAGGGCTGTGAGCAGCATGAACAGCCCGGCAGCCAGGAAGGGCAGCCCGAAGACCATCAGCCAGCCACCCCCGCTCCTGCGCTCCATCCGGTTGCCCGGAACCTGTCCTATCGTATCCGCGGACGCCATTCCGACTCCATCCTTCCCGGGTGCGTCTCACCTGCGGGATCGGTGAGAATACTAGTCACAATCATATGCGGCGGTCGACCTTGTCGCTCTGGGCACCTCCATCCTGGCCGACGCTACCCTGGTAGATGCTATGGACCGCATCCAATTGGGGAGCCCGGAGCAAAGTGCAAATAGGATGCAAAGTGCTCCGACCCCGAAAGGCCAATCCTCGTAAGTTGTTGGGGGAACTGGAGGCGGCACCCGGACTCGAACCGGGGAATAGAGGTTTTGCAGACCTCCGCCTTAGCCACTTGGCTATGCCGCCCCGTGTGCGGACTGTCCAAGATGGGCGTCCGGTGCCCATCCAACAACGGTTTTCAGTCTGTCCTGCGAGTGCCTCGAGTCAGCCCGTGACCTTCTCGACCGCCTCGACCAGGGGCAGGTAGTCCTCGTAGGGCAGGGCCTGCCAGCTCTCGGCGGTGGCGGCGCCTTCCGAGCGGGAGAGCAGCGAGACCTTGTGGGCGACCTTGTCGTCCGGAGCCTCGTAGATGTCCATGAAGTCGTAGGGGCCGAGGATGGCGTAGTGGGCCAGGAAGCGCACTTCGGGGGAGAGTTTCTTCACCTTCTTGATCCACTCGCGTCCGACGGCCCGCCGGCCTCTCGGGTCATGCATGGCATCGGGTCCCAGGCGGGTCATGAGGATGTAGATGGGCATGGCTGACCTCCGTGGATGTCGGGTTGGGTCCTTGAGTCTAACTCAGCGGCCCAGGACGTGATAGGCGTTCTGCAGGATCCCTAGGGCGTAACGGGTGAAGGAAGCTTCGACCTGCAGGATCTCGGCCGGTTGGGGGGGACGCTGGCGCCAGCCGTCCAGCAGCTTCGCGGAGGCGTCCAGGATGGAGTCCTCGGCGGCCAGAGTCAGGCTCCACAGCCCGCCACCGCGCCCGTCCCGCAGTTTCCGGGTGTCCAGAAAGTGCCGGTCCTCGGCCCCCGGCAGGTCGAAGAGCAGTCCCCTGATCTGCAGGGAGACGTCACAGAGCGGGGCGGTCTCGGGCCCGTCCGACTCGGGCGGGGTGGGTCCGACCGGCCAGTAGGGGATGGAGATGGAGGCTGCGGGCTGGCCCAGCATGGCCCAGAGGGTGGAGAGCTGGGCCGGCTCGCCCGGCTTCACCCCCTGCATCACCGCGGCCGAGACCGAGGAGGTCCGGCAGATGCTCTTGTCCACGTGGATGTAACCGGCCGGCTTACCCTCTTCCCAGCGGTCGGTGAAGGGGACCGTTAAGGGTTCCCCGGTCGGCCGCGAGAAATTCCGCATCTGCTTCTGCAGGATGCTGCGCGGGTTCAATTCCCCCGCCGCATGGTAGCCGGGCACCAGCACCGAGGTGCGGTGGAAGCGTTCGATACCTCCCTGGCCGCCACCGTGGTAGGCGAAGTTGGTCTTCACCATATAGCCGTAGGGGGCCACGGCCGGATCGTTCACATCGTACTTCCAGAATGCACGGCCGGCCGTCTCGAACAGGGCGACCGCTCCGGTGGCGTCCAGGACCAGGAAGTTGGCCTGGGTACTCCGGCCGCTCTGGTTGGTACGTTCCAGGTAGGCCTCGAACTCGGCCACGGTGGCGCACTCCCCCAGGGCCAGTTCCATGACCTGGCCG
>CAYUVJ010000270.1:0-4225 GCA_964447955.1 uncultured Gemmatimonadota bacterium | reverse complement strand
CTGACTGCTCGGCCGGTGGAGGAACCGGGGCCCGGGCGTCTCCGGTCTGTCCTGGGGGGTCGGCGCCCTCTGGAGCCTGCTGGCCCTGGCCGCCCCGCTGGTCCCTGATCCGGTCCCGGAGGACTCCGTGGCTACCCCCGCATGATAGTGTGGATAGAGATAATGCCATCTCTTGACGGTGGTTGATCACCGTGGATGAAGCAGAGTGGAGATGATGCAGTCTGTTTTCGGCGATCAGGAGGACCTGCTCGCCGAGATCGTCCGGCTCGGTTTGCAGGTCATCCTGGAGGCAGAACGCGATCTTCACGTCGGTGTTGAGCCCTATGAACGCTCAGAGAAGCGCCGGACAAGCCGCAACGGCTACAAACCCAGGCAGTGGACCACGCGGGGTCGTAAAAGTAGCCGTCTGCTAAGGTCGTAAACCTTGCCGTCTGTTTACACGTGTGGCTGGAGGATCCGCTGCTGTGCCCGGACTGCGGTGCGGAGATGCGAATCATCAGCTTCATCACCGACCCCGGAACAGATGCAGGTCTACGCCCGCTGGCTGCGGAGCGGATTACAGGCTATAAGCCGAGTCCGGAGAGCAGCCGGTCCAGAGGGGTCTCGTTCAGATCGAGGGCCAGATCGGTATTGGGATCGGCCCCCAGAGCCAGGCCCAGGAGCTGGGGATAGAGCAGCGTTCCAATCCGGTACTGCGTGCCGTACTTCTTGTTCACTTCTTCCTGCATGGTGCCGTACATCAGATAGCAGGTCGGGCACTGCACCACCAGAGCATCGACCTCCCGGTCAGCGAGGTTCTGCAGCTTCTTCTGTATCAACGCGAACGAGATATCCTTCGCAACCGGGAAGGCCTTGCCGCCGCAGCAGAGAGTCAGGGTCTCATAGTCGACCGGCTCGGCTCCGGTCAGAGAGATCAGGCGGTGCAGCGTCACCGGAGCGTCGGGGTCGTCAGGCCCGTCGAGGACCGCCTCGGGTTTGAGAGCGTGACAGCCGTAGTGCGGAGCGACGCGGATACCCGAGAGATCCCTGACAAGTTCGAGAGTCCTGTCAGAGCCTTCTGTCTCTTCGTAGAGGATGCGGGAGAGGTGTCTGACCCGGACCCCGCCCTCATACTCGAGGTCGAACGCCCGGAGCCGGTCATTGACGGTCTCGCGGGTGGCCTCATCCTCCAGCTTCTGCGCCGCTTCAGCCAGCACGCCGGTGCAGGTGGGACAGAGCGAGAGGATGTCCAGACCCATCCGGGAAGCCACGGCCAGATTCACGGCCGCGAGCTGAAGGGCGCCCTCGCCGTCCAGGTCGATCTGACTGAATCCGCAGCAGATGAAATCCCCGCTGTCCACCAGTTCGATGCCCAGCCGGTCGCAGATCCAGCGGGCCGAGATCTCGTACTGCATGACGTGGACCGGGGTCGTACACCCTAAAAAAAGAGCATACCGGCTCATCGGCGTCGACGCCTCTCGACATAGCGGCCCAGATCGGATGACTCGATCACGGCCCGGGCCCGTTCGCCCTCGCAGGCGAGTTCGGGCAGAGAGCGGGCTTTCCTTTTCTCCTGCGTCGCCTCATCGGTCCGGTAGATAACGCCCGTTCGGGCCAGATTCCGGGTCTGGATGATCCACGGGTAGGGCGTGTGCCCCTCCCGGGCCGCCATGTTCTTCAGGACGTTCAGGATGTGGTAGAGCTGGACGTTCTGCGGGCAGTGCTGCTCGCAGCTGTGACAGGCTGTACAGGCCCAGATATGCGGACTCGTCAGAACCTCGGTTCTCAGGCCCAGTTTCACCATCAGGGCCAACCGGCGCGGATCGAAGTCGGGGAAAACCTCGTGGACCGGACAGCCGGCGGTGCAGGAAGCGCAGGCATAGCAGTGGTTCAGCTGCCGGGCCTCCTCATGGCCGAGGACCTCGCGCGTAAAATCCGGATCGAGGTCGGATATGGTCAGGGAGGCGTCAGCCGGTCCGGACTCAGACTCGGGCTCGGGCTGACGCTTGTGCTGCTGTTCCTGTTTCTTATCCGAGCTCATCGAGGATCGCTTTCTTCAACTCCTCCTTCTCCGGCAAGCCGATGAACTTGAGAACGCCGTTTATCGCGAGGGCGGGAACCGACATGATCCCGTACTGGGCGGCCCGCGTCGGGTCGGTCGTGATATCCACTTCTTCGATGATCAGCTCGCAGTCAAGCCCACCGGAGAGGTGATCGAGCAGCGCCTTGACGGCCGGACAGTCGACGCACCCGGGAGATCTGAAGTCCTCGATGAACACTTCTTCCATTGAAGTCTGACTCCTCAGTTGGTCATGGCTGCCCTGACCAGAACTTCGGGCAGTGTGATCTCACCCTGTCTCAGTTCACCGTCCACCCCCGAGGCGGCGGCCCGGGCCTGGACGATCGACTGGGGGATGTCCTTGGGCCCCTGGGCGGCACCGCAGATGAAGATGCCGCGCACCCCGGTTTCGACCGGGCGCAGCTTGGGATGAACCTCCCGGTAAAAGCCGCTCTCATCACGGGCCAGGCCCAGGATGCCGGCCAGTTCCCCGGTCCCCGCGGCGGGGATCATGGCACAGGAGAGGGCCACCAGGTCCACCTCGAGGTTAAGGTGTCGGCCCAGGTCGGCATCCTCCACCTTTACGATCAGGTTGCCGGAATCGGCGCGCTCGATGATCTCGCTCGGACGCCCCCGGAGGAAATGAACCCCCAGTTCCCGCGTGGTGACGTAGTACTCCTCGAAATCCTTGCCCGGGGTGCGCATATCGATGTAGCAGATGTACACCTCGGCTTCGGGCGCCACCATCCGCTTAATGATCTGGGCGTGCTTCAGGGCGTACATGCAGCACACCCCTGAGCAGTAGCGGTTGGTATTCTCGTCACGCGAGCCCACGCACTGGATCATGAGAATGCTGTCGGGCTTGCGGCCGTCACCGGGCCGGATGAGCTCCCCTTTCGTGGGTCCGTCGATATCCAGAATCCGGGCCAGCTCGTACTGCGTGATGACGTTGGCATAGCGGTCATAGCCGTATTGGGTAAGAACCGAAGGGTCGAACTCGTCGAAGCCGGTGGCCACCACGATAGCCCCGACGGTGAGTTCGATCTGCTCTTCCTCGTCTGCGAAATCGATCGCGTCGGTCGGACACGCCTTCTCACACAGGCGGCAGGCGCCGGTCCGGAAATAGAGGCAGTTGACATCGTCGATCACGGCCTTCTTCGGGATCGCCTGTTCGTAGGGGATGTAGATGGCTTTCCGCTCGCCCATGCCGGCCGCGAAGATATCATCAACGACCCGTTGGGGACAGGCCTCGACACACTCCCCGCACCCTGTGCACCTCTCTTCAATGACGTAGCGGGGATGCCGCACGATTCCCACCGTGAAACGGCCGACATGACCGGTGAGACTGACGACCTCGGAATTGGTCCGCAGGTTGATCCGGGGGTGCATGTTCGCATAGGCGGTCTTCGGGGCCAGGATGCAGGGCGCGCAATCGTTGGTCGGGTAGACCTTGTAGAGCAGGCCCATTTTCCCCCCGATCGTCGGCAGGCGTTCCACCAGCTCGACCTGATACCCCTTCTCGGCCAGGTCGAGGGCGGCTTCGAGCCCGGCGATCCCGGCGCCGATGACGAGCACCGACTGTTCGGCCTCGATCCGCACCTGGGGAATCGGGCGTTTGAGAGCCATTCTCTTTACGGCCAGCGCGATGAGTTTGCGGGCTCGCTCCAGCGCCTCTTCAGGCTCGACCCGCTCGCTGCTGCTGGCCATGGTCCATTTCCGGATGTCGATCAGATCCACGAAGGAGGGATCGAGACCCACCTGTGAGCCGCAGCGCTGAAAGGTCATCAGATGCAGACCCGGATCGCAAGCGGCGACGATGACCCGGTCGAGGCCGTGATCGGTGATGGCCTGCTTGATCTCTTCCTGGCCGTCTTCGGAGCAGGAGAATTTGTTGTCGACGACGTAGTCGACCTGATCCAGGTCGTTCGTACTCGCGATCAGAGCCTCGATGTCCACGCCCCCGGCGATGTTCTTGCCGCAGTGGCAGAGGAAGACCCCGATCCGCTTCCCCGCCCGGTCATCGGCCATGCTGCATCCTGACTTCTGATGAGATGGTAAGGGGCCGGGGCATCGCTACTGTCGCTCAGCCAGAGAGTGGAAGATGTCGGTGGCCGCGGCCGCGGCCTGAGCCAGAGCCGCCACGACCATTTTCAGCGGACCTGCGGTCACGTCCCCTATAGCGTAGAT
>CAYUVJ010000269.1:0-4227 GCA_964447955.1 uncultured Gemmatimonadota bacterium | reverse complement strand
GATGAAGCTGCGGATCCTCTTCGCCGAGCTGCAGCGTATCGCCAGCCACATGGTGGCCGTCTGCACCTTCAGCAACGACGCCGGCTCCTTCACCCCGTTCATGTGGTACTTCCGTGACCGGGAGATGATCCTCGACCTCTTCGAGATGACCTGCGGCGGACGGCTGCTCTACAACTTCATGTGGGTCGGTGGTCTCTCCCACGACATCCCCGAAGGGTTCCTGGAGAAGACCGAGCGGTTCCTGGACTACCTGGACACCCGGTGGCCGGAATACGACCGGCTGATGACCGATAACCACATCTTCATCGAGCGGACCGCCAACGTGGGGATCCTGCCGGCGGCCGTCGCCCTGGAGTACGGCAGTACCGGTCCGATGCTGCGCGGTTCGGGGGTCTCCTGGGATCTGCGCCGCGACGAACCCTACGGCGGGTACGAGAACTTCGAGTTCGATGTGCCGGTGGGGAGTGGGGCGGTCGGCACCGTTGGGGACGCCTGGGACCGTTACTGGGTGCGCTACGAGGAGATGAAGCAGGCCTCGCGCATCATCCGGCAGATCATCAAGGACGGGATCCCGGAAGGGGATGTGCGGGCCGATGTACCGCGTCTGGTCCGCCCCCCCAAGGGGGAGGTCTACATGCGGACCGAGGCCCCGCGGGGTGAACTCTCGTTCTACATCGTCTCGGACGGCTCCCCGACCCCCTATCGGGTGCGCTGCCGCTCCGGTTCCTTCTGCAACCTGAGTGTGATCCCGGAACTGGCCCGCGGCGCGATGATCGCGGACCTGGTCCTGATCCTGGGGAGCATCGACATCGTGCTGGGAGAGGTGGACCGATGACCACGCTGATCACTCCCTGGCCGCTGGTCGACATGGTCATCTGGGCGGTCATCATCATTGTCTTCTTCGCGCTGGCCGCGCTGATCCTGACCTGGGCCGAGCGCAAGATCGCGGGCTTCATGCAGGACCGGCTGGGGCCGATGGAGGTCGGCCGCTACCACGGGATCCTGCAGCCGGTGGCCGACGCCCTGAAACTGCTCCAGAAGGAGGACGTCGTCCCGCTGCGGGCCAACCCGCGTCTGCACCTGGCCGCGCCCGCCCTGGTCACCGCCGGGGCCATCTCGGCCATGGCCGTGATCCCCTGGTGGGGCATCGGCCCCGCGGGCGAACAGATCGGCGTGGTCCCGGCCGACCTGAACATCGGGATCTTCTACTTCCTGGCCATCTCGAGCCTGGGGGTCATCGGTATCCTGATGGCCGGGTGGGGGAGCGCCAACAAGTGGTCGCTGCTGGGAGCCATGCGGGGCGCAGCTCAGATCGTCTCCTATGAGATCCCGGTGGGGATCGCGGCCCTGGCCGCCCTGGTCTACGCCCAGTCACTCTCGACGGTGGACATCGTCAACTCGCAAGCCGGGAACATGTTCCAGTGGACCCTGTTCAAGGGCTTCCCCTTCAACTTCTTCGGCGGGGCCATCTTCGCCCTGGGAGCCATCGCCGAGGGCAACCGGCTCCCCTTCGACATGCCCGAGTCCGAGTCGGAACTGGTGGCCGGGTTCCACACCGAGTACAGCGGTATCCGCTTCGCCATGTTCTTCCTGGCCGAGTACGGGAACCTGTTCGTGGCCGGCCTGATCATCACCGTCGTCTACCTGGGCGGCTGGTACGCTCCCTTCCCGTTCCTCGACTTCATCCCCGGCGTGGTCTGGACGGCCCTCAAGATGACGCTGGTCGGGGTGACCATCATCGCCATCCGCTGGGCCCTGCCGCGATTGCGGGTCGACCAGCTGATGGCGCTCTGCTGGAAGTACATGATCCCGCTGGCGCTGGTCTGCCTCTTCGGCGCCAGCCTGCTGGCCCTGATCGATGGTCCCGCCCGGACGATCACCGGGGTCGTCCTCTTCGTGGTCCTGATCGGCGCGGTCGCGCTGCTGGGTCGTGAGGATCGGCGCCCCGCCCCGGCGAAGGAGTACTGATGCCCACGACGACCACGCAGCCGGTCCGGAGGTACTTCCGGAACATCGCCCGGGCGGTGGGCACCACCGCTGCGGCGTTCACGACCGCGACATGGCATATCTTCACGCCCGGTTACACGCACCAGTACCCGCGGCAGAAGGCCGAGCTTCCCGATCGCACCCGCCACCGTCTGCACGTGGTCATCGAGGACTGTATCGGCTGTCTGCAGTGCGAGCGGGCCTGTCCGGTCGAGTGCATCAAGATCAACGCCGTCAAGTCACCCAAGTCGATCGACCTGGGGAAGGCCTCCTCGGGCAACCCGATCAACTTCTGGCTGGCCTCGTTCACCATCGATATGGCCAAGTGCTGCTACTGCGGTCTGTGCACCAATCCCTGCCCGACCGAGTGCATCGTCATGACGCCCAATTACGAGTACTCCTCCTACGAAGTCACCGACCAGGTCTTCCAGTTCGCCCGGATGAGCCCCGAGGAGATCGCCGAGGCTCAGCGCCTGGTCGAGGAGGACAAGAAGCAGCAAGCCGAAGAGAAGGCCAAGAAGGCGGCTGCCGCTGCTGCGGCCAAAGCTGCCGAGCCGAAAGCAGAGGAGCCTGCGACCGGCACGACCACGGCCGGAGTGCAGGAGACGGGCGAGCCGGGCGCCAAGGAACCCGAAGGCCCCCCCGCCAAGCAGGGGGAGGAGTGAGGCCTTGAACTGGGAAGCCATCATCTTCTATGCAGCGGCCGCGCTGGCCGTGGGGGCCGCGTTAGTCGTGACCTTCTCCCGCAAGCTCATCAATGCGGCCTTCGCGCTGCTGGCGGCGTTCGGTGGCGTGGCGATCCTCTACGGGCTGCTGGGGGCCGCTTTCCTGGCCGGTGCCCAGCTGCTGCTCTATATCGGCGGCGTCCTGGTGCTGGTCCTCTTCGCCATCGTACTGACCCGTGACATCGAGTTCGCACGCATCAGCATGACCGGGGTACAAAGGGTTCTGGCCTTGCTCGCCGTGGTGGTCACCACCGTCCTGCTGGTGATCGCCCTGCGGATCGGGCCGTTCACCGGCGCGACGGCCGACTTCGAGGGTCCCGGCCCCTGGGGCATCGGCCGCCTCTTCATGAACGAGTACATCCTGCCCTTCGAGGTGGTCTCGGTCCTGCTGCTCATCGCCCTGCTGGGAGCGAGCTACCTGGCCCGGAGGAAGTCATGATCGGCCTGACGCACTATGTGATCGTCGGCGCGTTGCTCTTTGCGCTGGGGCTGGCGACGGTGATGGTCCGGCGTAACGCACTGGCCATCCTGATGGGGGTGGAGTTGATCCTGAATGCCTCGGCCCTCAATTTCGCCGCCTACTCGCGCTATGTGCCGACCGGGACCAGCGGGGAGGTGGTCTCCCTGTTCGTGATCGTCGCCGCGGTGGCCGAGGCGGCTGTGGCCTTGGCGATCATCTTGAACTTCTACAAGCTGCTGGGCTCCGTCGACGTCGACGAGGCCGACCTGATGAAAGGATAGGACAGGGTGAACCTGCTCACGAATGCCCTGCTGATCCTGCTGCTCCCCTTCTTGGCCTTCTGGACGAACCTCCTCGTCGGGAAGCGCCTGCCCAGGCAGGGGGACTGGCTCTCGGTGCTGGCGGTCTTCGGCTCGTTCCTGCTCAGCCTGCCCATCTTCTTCAAGGCTATCGGAGCCTACGACCCGGGCTGGGTCTGGAACGAGGGACCGACCCAGGTGGTCTGGTTCACCGTCGGCAATTTCCCGCTGACCGCCGGGGTGCTCGCCAACAACCTGATGGCGATCATGCTCACCGCCGTGCTGTTCGTGACCTTCCTGATCCACGTCTACAGCATCGGCTATATGCGTGACGACCCGCGCTACAGCCGGTACTTCGCCTATCTGAGTCTGTTCACCCTCTCGATCACCGGGATCATCCTCTCGGACAACCTGGTGACCCTGTTCGTCTTCTGGGAACTGGTAGGGGTCTCTTCCTACTTCCTGATCGGGTTCTGGTTCGAGAAGGACTCGGCCTCGGATGCCGGCAAGAAAGCCTTCATCGTCAACCGGATCGGTGACGCCGGGTTCCTCATCGGGATCGGGATCGTACTGACCGCGCTGGGGACCTTCAACCTGGAGGCCATCCGTCAGGGGATCGCGGCCGGCCACTTGAGCGGTGGTCTGCTCACCGCCGCCGGCATAACGCTCTTCATGGGGGCGATCGGCAAGTCGGCCCAGTTCCCGCTGCACGTCT
The DNA here is from genome assembly GCA_964447955.1 of uncultured Gemmatimonadota bacterium. Classification (GTDB taxonomy): domain Bacteria; phylum Blakebacterota; class Blakebacteria; order Blakebacterales; family CAYUVJ01; genus CAYUVJ01. The sequence goes on along the minus strand of CAYUVJ010000269.1, from coordinate 42 downwards.
GGCTCCCCGACGCCATGGAAGGCCCCACCCCGGTCAGCGCCC
>CAYUVJ010000268.1:0-4247 GCA_964447955.1 uncultured Gemmatimonadota bacterium | reverse complement strand
TTCAGGTGCATGTCCTCGTTCCCGACCAGGAAGTTGAAGAGCAGACGGTGCATCATCCCCACCGCCTCGACCCGCGGGAACGTACAGTAATCCAGGAGTCCGAAGAGGCGTTCGACGCTCCAGTCGTACTTGGTGTCCCGGTCGCGGCCGGCCAGGGTCGCGAAGTCCTGCTGCGGCAGTTTCTTCTGCTGTCCGATGCGGTCGAAGCGACGGATGAAGTAGGTCAGAGAACCGTCGGAAGCGTACATGAGGCCGTGCAGCGGCGTGGGGATCCCGGCCGCGGCGGCCATCTTCATGACCAGGTCCTCGTTCTCCGGCAGGGCGGGATAGTCGGGATGCTGGGGCTTCAGGATGTAGCGTCCGGATGAATCGACGATCTCGAAGACGCTGCGGGCTATGCTCAGTCGTGCACTGAGCTTGGGCTGCACCCCCTGGATCGAGATCTTACCGGCCCGGCGCAGGGCCTCGCGGCGCTGCTCGGCGGCCGAGTAGGGGAAGACCGACAGGTCCTTCAGGCGCCGGGAGAGGCGCCGGAGGCCGGTTCGGGAGTAGGAGGCCTCCCCGCAATCCTCATAAGTGATGGGACAGCGGTTCATCCCATCGCCTCGATGGTCACCGCCCCGACCGGGTCCTCCCCCACGGCCAGCAGCTGTCCGAGATAGTCGTCCGGATCGAGCTTCATCTGCTGTAGCAGGGCGGTCAGCAGACTTCCCTCGGGGAGCAGGCCGTCGAAGAACGGCGGGAATCGGTCGAACAGGTAGGGATCGCTCCTGACGGGCATGGTCAAGGAGACCGGAGGGCCGTCATAGCCGGGGTCATAGGAGAACCTGTAATCCCGGCCCGGTGTCTGCTCTTCGAGCACCCCGGCCGGCCGGCCCTGCATCATGACACGGACCCGTCTCATGACCTCGCGCCTCCCCCCTTGCCGGGTCGGACCGGGAGGCCGGTATCGTCGCTGTCCAGGAGCGGTCCTTCCACCGCGAGTCGCATCCCGAGGACCTCGAGAACCCGTTGGAGGGTGTCCAACCGGACCGATTCCCGGCCGTGTTCGATGGCGTGGACGGTACTCACCCCGACTCCGGCCAGTTCGGCCAGCGACTGCTGGGTCAGGCCGCTCGCCCGGCGATGGAGGCGGATGGCATCACCGATCCGTCGTGCCGTTGGCATGGGAACCGCCTTTGCTGGCGCCTGCGGCAGTCTGAAAATCTCTGCTCTAGCAAAGAATAGTACTGTTCAGGTGGAGTGGCAAGTCGGTATAGCCGGCTACTCATTCAATATCTGTGCTATAACATAGATATTTCTTGACCAGCAATGAGCTTGGTGGCAGGTTGATCTTCCTGGCTGACCCGGCCGGTCGTTCGTAGTACTCTGGGTACTGCCCACCCGGTCCAGCCGAAACCCTCGAAGGGGCTCGACATGAAGATCGGGATCATCATCTGTGACCGTTACGGCACCTGCGGCGGGGGGAAGTGCTTCCGCTCGGTGCGCGAGCGGGCTGGCGCCTTCAGCCGCTATCCGGCCGACGAACCGCTGGAGGTGGTCGGCTATTCGACCTGCGGCGGCTGTCCCGGCGGCAACGTGGAGTACGTCCCCGAGGAGATGATCAAGAACGGGGCCGAGGTCATCCACCTGGCCACCGGCCTGGTGGTGGGCTACCCGCCCTGTCCCCGCTTGGACTACTTCGTGTCCTACATCGAGAAGCAGTACGGGATCCCGGTGGTGGTGGGGACCCATCCCATCCCGGAGAAGTACCGGGTGGTCCATAAGGACCTGGTCTCCTGGCCGGTCCTGGACCGCTACGACGACCTGATGGCCGACGAGGCGATCCGCCGGGCCTACGACTGAGCGACCCGGACCCGGCCGGGAGGACCTGTGCTGGAGCGGATCTTCACCACCATCGGGGTGGCCGGGTTCCTGGCCGTCTTCCAGGCCATCGGGGCCGGTTTCATCCGGGGGGCCTGGAGCCTGGTCGGTGAGGCCTGGCGGGAATCCCGCCGGGGCCAGCTCGTCGGCGGATTTGGTATCAGCCTCTTCGGGGCCGCCTGGAGCCTCTTCCCGCTGATCATCGCCGCCGAGGTGAGCGGCTGGACGGGGTTCCTCGCCCAGCTGGTCATCCTGGGCGTCCTGCTCGGGATCTTCTTCCGGCCGCTGCCGGAGGGGGAGGGGGCTGAGGCGGCGAGCGACAAAGCCGCTCCGACCGCCAGGCCGAAGAAGTCCCCTTCCCCTTCCTGGCCCTGATCACGCTCCCCCGACTGAAGTGGCGGCGCTGGCGCATCTTCCAGTGGTTCCTCTTCATCACCTGGATGTGCCTCTACCTGGCCTTCGCGGTGGCCGATGAGAACGGGCTGGCCGGGATCGCCGCCTTCCTGGCCGCGACCGCCGGCACCTACCTGGGGTTCCTGCTGCGCTGGAAGGACGCCCGGCGGGTGGCCGCTCTGGCCGTCCGCTGGCTGGTGAGCTTCCTCCTCTTCATGCTGGCGGCCGGGATCGCCGGCTCGGAGGACTGGCGCTACTCCCCGGCCCTGCTGCTCCACGGGCTGATCTACTTCACCGCAGTGGGGGTGCTGGAAGCGAGCGGACTCTACGAGCGGGACTGGCTGCGTCCCTTCCGGAGGTTCGTCACGGAGGGTACTGCGGGCGCCGGCGGCCAGGCCGCCGGGGGGGAAGAGGAAGAGCATATGGTGGGTTGAGATGTGTGAATCGTAGTTTACATATGGGCGTCCATATGATAAATATACTTTCATGATACCTCGCCCATTCTGGTTGGACCGCATCCGCGAGACGTGGAGGCATCGGACGATCGTCTGGCTCGCCGGGGTGCGCAGGGTTGGGAAGACCACCCTCGCACGCATGCTGCCCGAAGCGGACTACCTGAACTGCGACCTGCCCTCCGACGTCAGCCGGCTCGCCGATCCGGAACTCTTCCTGGATGGTCTGCCGACCGGTGCCACCGTCGTCTTCGACGAGGTCCACCGGCTCCCCGACCCCTCCCGGCTGCTGAAGATCGCGGCCGACGGTTACCCGACCCTGAGGGTCCTGGCGACCGGCTCCTCGACCCTGGCCGCCACGCGCAAGTTCCGCGATGCGCTGACCGGCCGGAAGAAGGTGGTTCGACTCCCACCCGTGCTCTGGACCGAGAGCCTGGGAGGATTCGGATCCCGTGACCTGGCCACGAGACTCCATCGAGGAGGTCTCCCGGAGCACCTGCTCTCCAAGCAGGTCCCAGAGGAGTCATATGCCGAGTGGCTCGAGAGCTTCTATGCACGGGACATCCAGGAACTCTTCGGGATCCGGGAGCGGACCGGGTTCCTGGATCTGCTGAGGCTGATGCTCCGGCAGAGCGGCGGCCAGGTGGATTACTCTGCGCTCGCCCGGGAGGTAGGCCTGAGCCGGCCCACCGTCAAGGCCCACCTTGAGGCGATGACCGTGGCCTTGGCGCTCCAGCCGCTTTCGCCTTTCCATGGCGGCAGCCGCCGGGAGCTGGTCAAGCAGCCGAAGGTCTACGCCTTCGACACCGGGTTCGTGCGCTTCGCTAGGGGCTGGCGGGAATTGCGTCCGGAGGATATGGGCCCGCTATGGGAGCACCTGGTGCTGGACGTCCTCCGGGCGGCGGTCCCGTCCCGGCCGATCCACTACTGGCGGGACAAATCGGGCCGGGAGATCGATTTCGTACTGCCCGGCAGGGGACGGGTCGACACGTTCGAGTGCAAGATCGACCCGGAGGCGTTCACGGGGCATGCCCTGGAGGTCTTCCGCCGGACCTATCCGGAAGGCAACGATTACGTGGTCGCCCCGGTGATCGACCGGGCCTGGCAACGCCGGGTCGCCGGGCGGGTGGTCCGTTTCATCGGGTGCCAAGACCTGTTCGGACTCGCCTGATCCTTCAGGTCCTCCAGGGATCGGCCCATCCGGCGGCGCCAGTTGGGGTACTCGTCCACCGTGCCGGGCTGGTTGAGCTGGCGTTCCTCCAGCAGGAGGTCGTCCAGGTTGGCCATCATCACCCGGGCGGGAGAGCGGGCCAGGAAGCGCTGGACCCCCAGTGCGACCTAAGGTGTGATCCCTGCTATCTCACCCGTTGGGCAGGGAAAGATAGGGCCGATCAACCGTAATCAGGATGCCGAGAAACTCCGACAGACTCCTAACCTATCAGAAGGCGATGAAACAAGGATTGGGGCTGAGGGTCTTGACCAGGGAGGATCAATTATGACTTCATTATTTACAGGACGTCGGCACCCGATCCGAAGACG
>CAYUVJ010000267.1:0-4282 GCA_964447955.1 uncultured Gemmatimonadota bacterium | reverse complement strand
GCCTCACCCCCGGCAAGCTGGCCGACCTGGTAGTGCTCTCCCGCGACATCCTGCGGGAGCCGACCGACCGTATCGCCGGCACCGAGGTCCTCCTGACCGTCGTGGACGGGAAGGTGGTGTACGAGAAGCGGCCCTGAGGGCGACCCCGCGGCGCGACCGGGACCGGGACCCGCCCGCACCCCCAAGGACCTCTCCTGGACGTTCCTCCGGCTAGAAGGTGACGGTCCGGTCGTGGTCCTCGACCAACTGCAGGAACACCCCGGTGTTCATGGGCCGGCAGCCCGCCGCCCTGACCTCTTCGTCGGAGACCCCCCGGGCCTCCTTACAGCGCCCTCAGACGTAGACCGGGATCCCCAAGTCCCGGGCTTCCCGGACGACCTCCCGGAGGGGCGGGAGGCCGAGCGCCTCGACCGTCTCGACCGCCCCGGGGCGTACGGCGAGGACGGCATCCCCCAGCAGGGCCAGGGAGGTCTGATAGCCGGCCCGGGCGGCCCCCACCGCCAGGTCCCAGGGGAAGGTCGCCCCCACGGGGTCCTCGCTCCCCCGGGTGGCCACGAAGAGGATGCTCTCCATCGGTTGGCTCCTTTACCTGATGACTGGCTGGGGCGCCAGGATTTGAACCTGGATAGCCGGATCCAAAGTCCGACGACTTACCATTAGTCGACGCCCCAGTGAAGGATGGGAGAGGGAGTCCCGCGGCCGGCGGCCGGGGCGCTGTCAGTCAGGTTGTCGGGGCGCGGACCCGGCCGGGTCCCCGCCGGCGTTCGCGAGTTCCTGCTCGTAGGTCGAGAGGACCGCCGCTTCGAGCCGGGTGCGCATCTCGTTGTTGATGGGGTGGGCGATATCCTGGTAGGTGCCGTCCGGCCGCTGCCGGGACGGCATCGAAACGAAATAGCCGTTGTTGCCCTCGATGACCTTCAGCCCGCGGACTACGAACTCATCGTCGAAAGTGATGTTGGCGAAGGCCTTCAAGCGCTCTTCGTTCCGGAGGGAGATCTTCACGTCGGTGATGTTCACGGTGTCCGTCCCCCTACCGCCCGGCCTTAACGGCCCGGTTCGGCAGTATGTAGCGCCCGATCCAAGGTGGTCAGCACGCTCGTTGTCCCTGCTGCCGTCAGCGTCCGGGTCGCCGCTTCGGCCTGATCCGGCCCCTCGTAGAGTCCGAAGACCGCCGAGCCGCTGCCGCTCATCGAGATAAAAAAGGCGTCTGTCGAACGCATTGTCTCGATCAGGGCGGTGATGTCCGGCCGGTCCGGGAGCACGGCCGCCTGGAGGTCGTTGACCAGGCGCTCCCGGGACAGGATCTCGCGTATCCCCTTATGGGACTTACGATATTGAGGGTAGAGGGGAGAACGTGTCAAGGTGTAGTTCGCCGCCCGATAAGCTGCGGCGGTGAGCGCCGGAGCCTCCGGGAGCGCCAGGACCACGGGAGTACCGGCGGCCGGTTCGAGCGGCTCGAGAAGCTCCCCCACCCCGGTGGCCAGAGCACAGCCCCCGACCAGGAAGAAGGGGACGTCGGCGCCTAGTCCCAGGGCCAGTCGGGCCAGCAGACCCGCCGGCGGGGAGGCCCCGTAGAGTACCGGCAGTCCCCGCAGGACGGCGGCGGCATCGCTGGAGCCCCCTCCCAGTCCCGACCCGGGCGGGACCCGCTTCTCCAGTCGGATCCGCACCCCCGGCAGGTCGAGCGCATCCATCAGGACCGCGGCCGCCCGCCAGGCCAGGTTGTCGCGGTCGGCGGGTACCCGGGAGAGCCCATCACGATGCGGTGCGTCGGGGGCCACGACCAGCTCGAGCGCGATCCCCTCCCCCGGTTCCAGGGTGACCACATCGCCCCAGGCCAGGGTATGGAAGAAGGTCTCGATCCCGTGGTAACCGTCGGAGCGTCGCTCCAGGAGCCGCAACCCCAGGTTGACCTTGGCCGGGGCCGGGAGTCTCACGCCGGGTCGGCGAGTGCGCCCTCCGCCGCCTCGGCCAGCAGGTGGAGCAGGGCCAGATGGCATTCCTGGATGAGGTCGGTGTCGGCGGAGGGGACCGCCACCAGATGGTCGGCCTCGGCCGCCATCCGTCCCCCCCCCCGTCCGGTCAGGGCGGCGGTGGCGTGACCCTGCTGCCGGGCCCAGGCCAAGGCGGCCACTACGTTGGGGGAGTTGCCGGAGGTCGAGAGGCCCAGCAGGAGGTCGCCGGGGCCCATCAGGGCCTCGGCCTGGCGGCGGAAGACGGTCTCGAAACCGTAGTCGTTGCCCACCGCGGTCAGGGCCGAGGTGTCGACGGTCAGGGAGAGGGCCGGCAGGGCGCGCCGTTCCCGCTTGAACCGTCCCACCAGCTCGGCCGCGAAGTGCTGGGCCTGGGCGGCGCTCCCCCCGTTACCGCAGACCAGGACCTTCCCCCCGCTCCGCAGGACCTCCACCATCCGTCCGCACAGGACCGAGAAGGGCTCGCGTACGGCCTCGGCCCACATCTCCCGGAACCCCCGGCGACGCTCGACCTCCCGGTCGAACAGCCGCACCAGGTCGTCGTGGTCCATCCTCACCCTCCGTTCCGGCCGCGGATCGTCAGCGGCGTGAGGTCCAGCGTATCGTTGAGACGGCCGCTGCGGAAGGGGCTGTGGTCCACCACCGCTTCGGGGAAACCGGCTGCCCGCACCCCGTCCCGCAGGCGGTCCTCCAGCCCGGGGTCCTCCAGCCGGCCGAGTTCCTCAGCGCCGATCTCGATCCGGGCCGCTCCGTCGAGGTGCCGGACCCGGAAGATGCGGAAACCCTCCCGCCGCAGGACCGCTTCGGCGGCCTCGATCCGGGCCAGCTTCTCGGGGGTGACCGCCTGGCCATAGGGGATGCGGCTGGCCAGACAGGGGGCCTCCGGCTTGTCCCAGACCTCCAGTCCGAGGGCCCGGCTCAGGCGGCGCACGGCCGCTTTGCCCAGCCCGCTCTCCAGCAGGGGACTGGCCACCCGGTATTCGGCGGCGGCCCGCAGGCCGGGGCGCCACTCCCCCGGGTCGTCGGCGTTGGTGCCGTTCAGCACCAGATCGAACCCTCCCCCGGCATAGCGGTCGCGCAGCACCCCGTAGAGTTCCTGCTTGCACCAGTAGCAGCGGTCGGGACCGTTGGCTACGTACCCGGGCACCTCTCCTTCCCGGGTGGCGGCCACCTCGACCGGGATGTCGTGGCGGGCGGCCAGATCGAGGGCCGCGGCCAGCTCACTGCGCGGCATACTGGGGGAATCGGCGATCACCGCGAGGGTCGTGGCCCGGCCCAGGACCCGGCGGGCGGCGTAGGCCACCAAGGCGCTGTCCACCCCGCCGGAATAGGCGATGAGTGCCGGTCCCCGGCCCCGGAACCAGACCTCCAGCCGGCGGGCGTCCCCCTGGACGCCGGCATCGTCCGAGACCAGCACGGACTGCAGCGGGCCGACGGTGGGTGGGCGCACGTCCACTCCGCTCAGCGCCCCGTGAGCGGACCGATGTTGCCCTGCTGGATGCCGAGCAGGAAGACGTTGTCGTTGACGCGGCCGTGACGGACCAGGTTGACCGGACCGGTCGCCCCTTCCCAGGCCTCGACCCCGGTCAACCAGATCCGGAGGAACCGCCGCCGGTCGTCCCCCTCCCGGGCGAGCTGCCAGGCGCTCAGGCCGAGTCGGGCGGCGTCATAGGCGAAGGAGGCGGCCCGGTCGGGCTGGCGGCCGTAGATCTCGTAGAAGGCGTTGGCGAAGGCGATCTGGGGCATCGCGATCCGGCCCATCGACCAGGTGTCGGTGAAGACCACCCGTTCCACGTACTCCCGCCCCGACTGGACGATGGCGTACGAGTTCCAGGACGAGCCGCCCAGGATGGTGGTCACCAGGTAGTAGAAGTCGGTCTGGATGGCGATGGCCACCGCATCCTCGACCCCGATGGCCGGCACCACCAGGCCGTCGATGCTGCCCACCGGCACCAGCTGTTCCAGGGTGTCACGGTTGGCCGCCGTGATGGCGGTCTCGTCGGTGACCTTCACCGCCGAGGTGTCGGCCAGACTCAGGGCCAGCCCCTGCCGGCGGATGGCCTCGAGTTGGGGAGTGAAATCGGTCGCACCGGGATAGTACTGCTGTCGGGCGACCACGCTCGCCCCCTTGTCCTCGACCCGGGTGATGAAGGCCTCGGCGAAATCGGTCCCGGCGGCGGTCACCGGACTCAGGACCGCGAAGGTCTGCATGCCCAGGCTGTCCACGGCCACATCGGCCAGCCAGAGAGCCTGGAGGCGGGGGGTGGCCTGGAGCTGGAAGACGTTCTCACCGACCGGGACCGGGGCGG
>CAYUVJ010000266.1:0-4295 GCA_964447955.1 uncultured Gemmatimonadota bacterium | reverse complement strand
TAGGTCCGGTACTCCGAGATGACCCGCAGGGCGTCGGCGTCGTCCAGCCCGTCCAGGCCCACGTCCTCCCCGGAATCCACGATGCCGTTCCGCACCCCGTTGACCACCTGGTCTTCGGTGTTGAGCATCCCGCTGCCGTCGGCGTCCTCGCTGATCTGCCCCAGGTCGATGTGCAGTTCGCCCCGGTCGCCCCGCACCCACAGCTCCAGATACTGCATCTGGGTCAGGTCACTGGCCCCGGCGGCTACCGACTGCTGGACCCCGTTCCACCGTCGGTCCAGCGCGACGCTCTCCCAGTCGTAACGTCCGGCCGGCCAGGGACTGGGCCGGTTGGGCGCCATGAAGAGACTGAGCACGTTCACCCGGTCGCTGCGGATATCGGTCTCCTTGTTCGGCCAGATGTCCCGGCTGGGGACCCGCTCATAGGGATTGTACCAGATCAGCCGGGACCGCTCGTCGGGGAGTCGGACCGCCGGGGTGGTGGCGTTCGACCAGCGTCCCCGTCCGATGCCGTAACCGGTTCCGCTGCGGGCCCCCTCGAAGTCGTCGACCAGGGCGGCCCCGACGGTGTTGGGGTTGGGCAGACTGTAGGCCGCCTCGGCCTCGATCTCCAGACTGGAGGGGGCCTCGGTGGCGACCAGTGGCAGCAGGTCCACCATCCGGGTCATCCAGGTGGGCTGGAAGTTCAGGCTGGCGGTGGCGTCCAGCACCAGGGCCCGGTTGGGCTCCCGGCCCAGCCGCACCCGGGGGTCGAGGGTGCGCTCGGAGCGGGAGAGGACGGTCCCCGAGATCATCCCGGTCGGTCCCAGGTCGTACTCGGCCCGGGCCCCCAGCAGGGTCTTCTGCTCCAGCTGGACCATGGGACTGTACTCATAGTCGACCTGCACGTCGGCGGTCGGGTCCTGGATGGCATCGGTCAGGAAGGTCAGTTCCCCGGTCAGGTAGTTCATCTGGTAGTCGGTGCCGCGGGTCAGCCGGCGACCGTTCAGTGTGACCACGTCACTCCCCTCGAGGATGTTCTGGGCGGGGAGGGTGAAGGAGGCCTGGCGGGTGGCCAAGCTGATCTCCAGGTAGTACTTCGATTCCCGGATGAGCTGTTGCCGGTCGATGATGTCGTACATGGCGACCTGCTGTTCGAGCTCCGGGTTCAGCCAGGGCTCGAGGTCGGGGAAGATCAGCTCTCCGCGGGCCAGGTTCACATAGTTCTCGTTCAGGTCGATCTTGCCGTCGGGAGGGGTGCCGGGCACCTCGCCCCATTCGTCCAGACCCAGGATCTGCAGGAAGTCGGTCCCATCCTGGGTGTAGTCGTCCTCACCTGAGGGCCGGTCGTAATAGACCTTCACATTGAAGCCCTTGGCCGGGATGTTGCGCGCCCCCAGGTAGTAGACGTTGCGCAGTTCGAAGACCCAGGTCGGGTCGGAGGGCCGCGGGTCCTTGGGCTTGATCAGCTTCATGACCAGCGGGGTGTCGGGTACATCGGGAGTAGGGGCGGTACCGACGATCCTGCCCCCGGCGGTGGTGTAGACCACGCCGAGCACATCGGTGGAACCCAGACTGACGTTGAGGGCCAGCACCCCGAGAGCACGATTGAGGTAGTACTCCTCGGGGTTCAGTTCGTGGAACGATCCCTGGTGGGCCTCGCGGGAATCGAGCGGGGCGGGATTGTCCGGATCGACGTAGGCCACGGCGTCGGGTACCGCCGCCTTCTCGGCGTCGTTCTCGTAGCGGTTGTCGTCGACGTAGACGCTTATGGAGACGATCGAGTCGGCCTCCGCCGCCACCCGGTCCTCGAACCGGTCGCGGTAGGCGGTCTCCAGGAAATAGTAGGTCCCCAGCAGGGGTTCGATGTCGGGCCGGCGGTTCTTCGATTCCTTGGCCCCCGCCCGGAAGGTGGCCTTCTCCCCCGAGCCTTTCTCCTGGCTGGCCAGGGCGGTGAAGGTCAGGTCGCCCAGCCGAGCCACTCCCTTGAGACCGAAGAGCCCGCGGGCCCCCTGGTTGAAGCCCAGGAACTGGGACCCGGCCATCCGGAAATCAACGTTCCCGGCGGTCAGTTCCTGGATGACCTCGTCCTCGTAGCCCCGGTAGCGGACGTTGATGCGGTTCTCCAGGTCGGTCAGGGCCCGGGAGTCCTGGTCGACGCTCACCTCGATCTTGTCTCCCACCGTCCCCTCGATGCGGAACTGGGAGTCCTGCTCCATATTCAGGGCGGGGAATTTGCTCTGGTAGGCGGTGGCGGTCGAGACCGCCCCCTCGATCCACTCACTGCGTCCGCTGAAACGGATGCGCCGGTTGCCCGAGATGCGTAATCCGGCCCCCCCTTCCCCGACCACGCTGGTGAGCCCGCGGGGAACGGTGATGGGAATCTCCCAGGCCAGCAGACCTCGCTCTTCGCCCATCTCTGGCTGCAGGCCCTCGAGGGCGGCTCCCAGCAGCATCCGGCGTATCTGATCCCGGCGCACCCTGGCCAGGTAGTCCTCCAGACCGAGCAGGGTGGGACGCTGAACCGCCCGGTTGTTGTAGAGGGTGAGGAAACGGATCTCGGCGGCCCCCGTCTGGACCTCCACCCGGGTGAGGAACCCGGGCAGGGCCCCCCGGGGATAGACCCCCCGGGAACGCAGACCCACGGCCGGCGACGGGAGTGCGCGGCCGGGAACCGGCGGCCGGCTCAGGTTGTCATAGACATCGGGGAAGAGATAGGAGCGTACCCCCAACCGGACCGGACCGGTCTGCGGCTGGGCCCCGACCGGTCCGGCCGGACACAGACCGACGACCAGGGCAAGCAAGCCGGTCAGAACGATGCGGGGGGGTCGTGGGACCACCCGGACGCTCCTTGTGCAAGGACGGGTCGCCGGGCCCATTGGGCGACGGTGACGCTCTGTTCCGGTCACAAGGTCTCCGGGTGCCCCTCCAGGTTCGGGATGGACCAGCCGACCTTTCAGTTTAGGCGGGGCGCCCGGTCGGCGACAAGACCTGAATGGGGTCGGAAACAGGCAAGGCTGGTCGCTCCCGTCCGACCACCGCTATAATTGGAGGATGATGCGGACCCTCAGCCGATATGTCCTGAAGGAGCACCTGGGGCCGTTCGTCTTCTCGCTGGCGGTGCTCACCTTCCTCTTCCTGATGCAGAACCTCATCGAGGTCCTGGACATGGTCATCGGCAAGGGGGTCCAGGTCGAGATCGTGCTGGAGCTGTTCTTCCTCAACATCGCCTGGATGGTGGCCCTGACCGTCCCCATGGCGGTGCTGGTGGCGGTATTGATGGCTTTCGGACGACTCTCCCAGGATGGGGAGATCACCGCTCTGCGGGCCAGCGGTCAGAGCCCGACCCGTCTGCTCACGCCGGTACTGGTCGCCGGTGTCCTCATCGCCGCCGGACTGGTCTACTTCAACGACCGCATCCTGCCCGAGTTCAACTACCGCCTGAAGAACCTGACCGCTGACATCAACGCCCTGCGCCCAGCCCTGACCCTGCGGCCGGGGGTCTTCCTGGAGACGGTGGACGGCTACACCATCCATCTCGATGAGGTCGACCCTGTGACCAGCCACGTGCGCGGGGTCACCATCATCCAGTACCTCGACTTCACTCCTCCCGACCCCCCCCGGGTCATCCGGGCCGATCGCGGGGTGATGAGTCTGAACCAGGCCGAGGAGACCCTCGACCTCGACCTCTTCGATGGGACCATCACCGAGATCCGTCAGGGTCAGAGCCGGATCCAGAGCTTCGCGGAGATGAAGACGTTCATGTCGGTGACCGGCACCCTGCTGCAACGCCGGGAGACCGGGGTGCGGGGCGACCGTGAACTCTCCATCGTCGACATGAAGGCCCGGGCGGCCAGCCGGGACACCACCCGGGCCGTCTATGCCCGGCAACTCATCGAGCAACCGGTCCCCTTCCTGGAGCGGGTGGTGGAGGGTCGGCCGATCGACCTGGTCGACGCCGGCCAGTCCCTGCGCACCGAAGGCCGGGTGCTGACCGCCCATCGGGCCCTGCAGGCCCGCCTGGAGACGGCCGAACGGCAGCGCGACTTCTATCTGCGCCAGCACAACCGCTACTGGGTCGAGATCCACAAGAAGTGGTCGATCCCCTTCGCCTGTATCGCCTTCGTGCTCATCGGTATCCCGCTGGGGGTCATGTCCCGCCGGGGGGGCGCGGTCCTGTCCTTCGGTATCGCTCTGCTCTTCTTCGTCATCTACTGGGTCTCGCTCATCCTGGGCGAGGACCTGGCCGACCGCAACCTGATGGCCCCCTGGTTCGGGATGTGGCTGCCCAACATCCTGGTGGCCGGAGCGGGCAT
>CAYUVJ010000265.1:0-4309 GCA_964447955.1 uncultured Gemmatimonadota bacterium | reverse complement strand
GCCTCTTCGACCAGCGAGGCCAGGTCGCGATATTCGGCCAGGGCCTTGGCCCCGTTCTCCCGCCCCAGGTCACCGTAGGCCAGACGTACATAAGCCCGGGCGAGTTGATCGCGCGCCGCCGGATCGGTCGGCAGCTGGGCCACCGCCCGGCGCAGGTACTCCTCGGCCCGGGCCGCTCCCCGGGGATCGGCCAGCAGAGCCTGCCCCATCCCCAGCAGAGCCCGGGGATGGTCACCCTCCAGTCGCAATGCTTGCTCGAAGTTGCGGCGGGCCCCTTCGGCGTCCTCCCGGGCCAGACAGGTGAACCCGCTGTCGACCAGGGCGGCGACGTTCGATCCCGGGTCCTGAGGACAGGCTCTGACATCCCGGGGTGCCACCATCATCACGACGACAAGGACGACCGGCAGAACGGCTATAAGGAACCGGTTCACCATCTGCCTCCGGGACCGGGAGGTGGGGGTGCACACGCGACCCGCGGGTGTCTTGTGAGTACCGATATCAAGGTAGTGTACTTCAGTCCAGTGGTCCCGTCACTTCATTGGACGGGGGACGGCGGTCCCCCGTCTACTCCCCCCTACTCCACCTTCAGGGCGACCACCGGGTCCTCGCCCGAGGCCTGGAGCGCAGGGATGAGGCAAGCGACCGACATGGCCAGGGTCAGCACGGCCAGCAGGACCAGATAGGTCGGCGGGTCCCAGGGCCCCACCCCGTGCAGCAGTCCGGTGACGGCCCGGGTAAGGAGCAGTGCAAACACGAGACCGATCAGCATCCCGGCCCCCAGCAGACGCAGACCGTCCTTGAGGACCGAACGCAGGATGCCGCCCGGACTGGATCCCAGGGCCATCCGTATGGCGAACTCCCGTTCCCGCAGATCGACGTTGTAGGCCATCACCCCGTAGGTCCCGATACCGGCCAGGATCAGGGCGAGCAGGCCGAAGGCGCTCAGCAGGCCGGCCAGGAAGCGGGTCTCGGCCATGGCGTCATCGACGTAGGCCTGCAGGGGACGGACGGCCTGCAGCGGCAGGTCGGGATCGAGATCCCAGACGGTGCTGCGCACCGCTTCGGTCAAGGCCTGGGGCTCTCCCTTGGTGCGGGCCACGAACCAGAGCACTGCCCCCGGTATCTGCCGGTGGGGCAGATAGACCTGTGCCCGGCCGTCGCGGGTCAGGTCGTAGACCCTGGGGTGGGCCACAACTCCGACCACCGTGGTCTGAACCGGCTGGGTTCCGAAACCGAGCTGGAGGATCTGGCCGACCGCCGTGCTGTCGGGCCACAGCCGGTGGGCCAGGAGTTCATCTACGATGCTCACCAGCGGGACCCCGCGGTCGTCCTGAGGGGTGAACCAGCGCCCGGCCAGCAGTCGCACCCCCAGCGCCTCGAAGTAACCGGCCGTGGCCTGTCGACCGTCGGCCGAGAGAGTGGAGCGCACCACGTCCTCACCCGGCAGGGCGTACGGCCACAGCGGCACGGTCCCGGTCAGCGGAAGCTGGCTGCAGGCTCCTACGGCGGTCACGCCCGGCAGGGCCCGGAGCCGTTCTTCAAGCTGGTCGAAGAACTCGATCCGGGCGTTCGGGTCGTACTCGGCCACCGGCAGGGAGATGGAGAAGGTCAGCGCGTTCCGGGGCTCGAACCCGGGCTCGATCCGGCGCAGGTTCTGGAACGAGCGGATCATGAGGCCGGTGCCCACCAGCAGGACCAGGGAGAGGCCGATCTCGGCCACCACCACCACATCGCGGAAGCGCCGGGCTCCCCGTCCGGTGCCGCTGCGGGCGCCCTCCCGGAGCAGGACGACCAGATCGACCTTCAGCACGCGGAACACCGGACCACTGCCGAACACCACCGTCGTGAACAGGGCGGCGGCCAGGGTGAAGAGCAGGACGGCACCGTCGATAGTGATGCCTTCCAGTCGGGGCAGGTTGGGCGGCTGGACCGCCTTGATCACCTGCAATCCGCCGAAGGCCAGGACGACCCCCAGCACCGCCCCACCGAGTGCCAGTAGCAGGCTCTCCCGCAGCGTCTGGATGGCCAGCCGGCGGCCGTCGGCCCCCAGGGCGGCCTGGACGGCCAGGTCGCGTTCCCGGTTCAGATAGCGGACCAGCAGCAGGTGGGCGGCGTTGGCGCAGGCGATGAGCAGGACGAACCCGACTGCTCCCAGCAGGAGCAGCAGGGCCGAACGCGCCTGTTTGACCACATCCTGCTGCAGCGGCATCAGGACGATGCGCATCCCCGACTGGATGTGGGTGGGATGGGCGGCCCGCAGTTCTTCGGCCACCCGGTCCATATCGGTCTGGGCCTGCTCCAGGGTCACCCCGTCCTGCAGCCGGCCGAAGACGGTGAAGAAGGTCCAGTTGCGGGGCGGCAGGTTGGAGTAGTCGATCTGGAGGGGTACCCAGACATCGGCGTCCTGCACCAGGAAGGCCTCGGTCGGCAGGTGGAGCCGGAAGGACTCGGGCAGTACCCCGATCACCTCGAAAGGCCGCCCGTCCAGTTGCAGCATCCGGCCCAGGATGTCGGGGTCGCTCCCGAAGCGCCCCTGCCACAGCCGATGGGTGATCAGCGCGACTGCCGGCCCCCCCAGTGCCTCCTCCTCGGGAGTGATGTGGCGGCCCAGCACCGGGTCGACCCCGAGCAGTGGGAAGAACTCGTGGGTGACCGTGGTGATCGCCACATGGGCCGGCGGTCCATCCCCGGTCAGCACCCCGGTCAGCCCCACCTGCCCCGCCCCTGAGGCCGCTGCGAAGCCCTCGAAGGTAGTGGCCATCGTCAGGTAGTCGCGGAAATCGGCCGGGTGGACGGCCGGCAGGAACTGGTGCTCCTCCTGGAGGTCGCACCAGACGTTGACCAGCCGCTCCGGTTCCTGATAGGAGAGCGGGCGCATCAGCACCCCGTGGACCACCGAGTAGACCAGCGTGACCGCCCCGATCCCCAGTCCCAGGGTAAGCACTGTGACCACGGTGAACCCGTAGGAACGCGAGAGCGAGCGCAGGAGCCGGCGGATGTCATGCATCAGATGGTCCCGCATACGACCTCCCCTGGAGACATACGGTCGTCAGGAGATACGACGGTACGAAGTCCGGAGTTCGATCCGTTGCTCCGGCGCTATTCCGTATGCAGGGCTCTTACCGGATCGACCTTGACCGCCCGCCAGCTCGGCAGCAAACCGACAGCAAACCGACAGCAACCAGGATCATACCCAGGTGGGGGGCGCCGGCCGAGACGCATCTGAACCTGATACGCAGGATGGGTCCGTAAAGGTTGTGTCCAGCATCACGGACGACGATAAACACCGGAGGTGGTAGACTGGTCCTCCGATCGGTCGTTGCCGTTCCTGCGAGGAGGAGACCATGAACCAGGATCCACCCGTACCCCGAGCCTTCCTCTCCTGGCCCCCCCCGGGCCTGGAGACCATCCAGGGCGCGCTCCTTCCGGCGGCCGGAGTGATCGGTGGCGGAGGGGCCCTGCTGGTGCTGCCCCTGCTGGTGGCCATCGGTTCCGAGCCCGGTTTCCTCAGTCCCGGACCCTTCGGGTCACTCTGGTGGCTGCTGGGCACCGCGTCGGTGCTGGGGATCGTCTTTCTGCTGGAGGGCTTCCACCGGCTCTTCCGCATCCTGCGCACCGGCAACCTGGCCGTCAAAGCCGGGCACGGCTGGATGACGGTCCTGCAGACGGCAGCCGACGGAGCTCGGGATACGGGCTTCCTCATCCAGGGCGCCCGTCATTTCACCGGAACGGAACCGGACAAACGGGCGGCCCTCCTGCGACTGCGTCTCTACGGGACCGCCGCCTACGGATCGGCCGCGCTCTGGCTCCTGCTGGGGTTCGTGCTGGGGATCATGCTGTCCGCCCGTGGTCTCCTGGGGCCGCGGGGTCTCTGGCTGCTGACCCTGCTGCCGGTCGTACTGCTCGTCCTGGCCGGACTGGTCCTGCGTATGACAGCCCTGTCCCGATCACGTGCGGCGGAGAAGCTGGCCCGGGCGCGGGCGGAACGGGAACTGACCGACCTGGTCGGGGAATGGAACGCACTGGCCGATGAGGTAACGGGGAGCGGATGGCTGGGCCGGGGTCCGCGCCACCGGTTCCTCCACCTTCGGATCGCGGGGGCGGCGGCGGTCGTGCTGGGCGCTCTCATCCTGCTGCCGCTGGTTCTCTTCGCCTTGATGGGTACCACGGTACCGATGGTCCTGCAGGAGACTCTCCCCCGTTTCCAGGGCATCCAGGAGAAGGCCGACCTGGTCGAACCGATGCGGCGCTATCGCCTCCCCGCCGACCCGGCCATCACCCCCCTGCAGGCCGGTGAGGCCCTGCAGGC
>CAYUVJ010000264.1:0-4310 GCA_964447955.1 uncultured Gemmatimonadota bacterium | reverse complement strand
AACCTCTACCTGCTGGTGGAATGGCTGCGCACCCATGCCATCGGCGGCCGGCCCCTCCTCTTCCTGGCCGTGATGATGGTCATCGTAGGTATCCAGTTCGTCTCCTTCGGCCTGCTGGGCGAGATGATGGCCCGTGAACCCAAGGAGGGGGAGACCTACCAGATCGGATCCATCGTCGGGGGCGGCGGCGGAGAGCGCGGGGCGGACCGGGAGAACGCGTGAGACTGGTCTCGGTCGGACCGGCTCCCCCCTGGCGGGGCGGGATCGCACAGTACCATTGGGCCCTGGCCCAGGCCCTCGAGGAGACGGGTCACGACCTGAAGGTCCTGAACTTCCGGCGGCTCTACCCGCAACTGCTCTTCCCCGGGACCAGTCCACTGGATGTGGGGAACGGGGCCCTGCCCCCCCTGGGGGAGCAGCTCCTCGACCCGGTCCTTCCCTGGACCTGGTCCCGGACCGGCCGTGTGGCCCGGGCCGCCGCTCCCGAGGCGGTGATCTTCCACTGGTGGCATCCCTTCTTCGCCCTGGCCTACCTGGGGGTGATGAACCGTCTGCCGGCGGAGGTGCCGGTCGGGGCGGTGGTGCACAATGTGGCCCCCCACGAGCAGATGCCCGGGGGCCGGTTCCTGGGGCTGCGGTTCCTTCGGCGCTGCGATTTCCTGGTGACCGGCGGTCAGGCCCTGGCCGAGGTGCTCCAGCGGCTCTGTCCCGGGGCGCGGGTCTCGGTAGTGCCCCATCCCCCCTACATCCTGCCCCACACCCGGGAACTCCCCGCCCGGGACGAGGCCCGGCGCAATCTCGGGCTGCCGCCCGAAGGGGCGGTCTTCCTCTTCTTCGGCCTGGTGCGGCCCTACAAGGGTCTCGACGTCCTGCTCGAAGCCCTCGACCTGCTGCCTGAAGACATTCCCTGGACCTGTGTGGTGGCCGGTGAGTTCTACGAACCGGCCGAGCCCTTCCGCCGACGGCTGCGCGAACTCGGCCTGGAAGACCGGGTCAGGCTGGAAGACCGCTATATCCCCAACGCCGAGGTGGCTGACTACTTCGCCGCTGCCGACCTGGTGGTGCTCCCCTACCGCCAGGCCACCCAGAGCGGGGTGGCCGCCCTGGCCCGGGCTCTGCGCCGCCCGGTCCTCTCGACCCGCTGCGGCGCCATCACCGAGACGGTCCGGGAAGGGATCGACGGCTGGCTGGTCGAACCCGGGGACCCGGTCGCCCTGGCGGGTCGGATGGGTCTGGTCGTGGCCGACCCGACCTCGGCCCGACTCCCGGTGGTCACCGCCGGGGAGGGGGGGGCCGGCTGGCAGGGTCTGGCTGCCGAGGTGATCCGGCTGGCCGCCGCGTCCCGGGTCCCGGTCGGGGATGACGACGTCGCCGGGGAGGCGCGGTGAGTGCTCCTTCGGTCTCCATCGGACTGCTGGTCCAGCGTGACCCGGCGGCCCTGGAACGTCTCCTGACCGCCCTGGCACCCCAGCTGCAGCCCGGGGACGAACTGCTGGTCGCCCCCGTGGGCGGGGTCCTGGACCCGGTGGCGGTGGCCGACCGGGTCCGTGAGGCCGCCCGGCTCGACCGGGAGCGGGCGATCCAGCCGGTCTGGGACGGAGCGACCGGGACCAGTGCCGTCTCGGCGGCGGTCGCCCGCAACCGGATCCTGGCCGCCGCCCGGGGCGAGGTGGTGGCGTTCCTGGACGATGGCGGGCTACCATCCCCGGGATGGCTGGAGGCGGTCCGGTCGGTCTTCGCCGACGAGCGGATCGAAGCGCTGGCCGGCGGGATCGTGACCGGACAGCCCCACCGTGGCAGGGTCAGGCCGGGGGCCCGGCTGCGCTGGACCGGACAGGTCACCGACGACCTGGCCGCTCTGCGTCCCGGGACCACCTCGCTGGCTTCGGCCCGCAACGCGGCGGTGCTCTCCGGGGTGGCCCGGAAGGCCGGGGGATTCGACGAGGCCTGGGGTCCCGGATCCCCTTACGAGGACGTGGAGTTCTTCGTCCGGCTGGGGAAAGCCGGGGCCCGGCTCCGGTTCGAACCGGCCGCCCGGGTGACACTGACGGCCGGAGAGGCCTTTCCCGACACCTCCGATCCCGGACCCGGCGGTTCCCGGATCTGGAACCTGGAGCAGCAGGCCGCCCGTACCCGGGCGATGACGGCCATCTTCGCCAGGCACGAGGTCTGGGCGCTGCCGCTGGTCGTGATCAGCCACCTGGTGCTGGCGGTCATCGAGGTCGTGGCCGGCCGGCTGCCCCCGCACGCTCCGCTGCGCCTGCTCGTCGAGATGGTGGAGGGGGTACGGCTGGCGGTACATCCGGTGGACTCGCCCTGGAACCCGTCGGGCGGTCCGGCCAAGGCATGAGGTCGGTATGAACGACGTCCCCGCAGCGGTCCTGATACCCACCTGGAACGGATGGGACGACACCCGGCGCTGTCTGGAAAGTCTGGCGGTCTGCGACCCGGCTCCGGCCCGGATCGTGGTGGTGGACAACGCCTCCACCGACGAGACCCCCCGCCATATCCTGGAGGGGTTCCCCGGGATCGAGGTGCGGGTCATGGAGCGTAACCTGGGCTTCGCGGGAGCGGTCAACCGGGGGCTGGAGCGTCTGCTGGGGGACAAGGAATGCCGGGCGGTCCTGCTGCTCAACAACGACACCGTGGTCGCTCCCGACGCCATCGGCCGACTCTGGAGCGCACTGGAAGGGCATCCAGAAGCGGCCGGGGTCTGTCCGCTGATCCCCTATGTCGAACCGGCCGACCGGGTCTGGTACGCCGGGGCCTCGGTGACCCTCTGGCGGGGCTGGGTCGGCCACGACCACCTGAGGCGGCCGGTCTCGGAGGTCCCACCGGGGGTCCGGGAGACCGGCTACCTGACCGGGGCGGCCGTCCTGCTGCGCACCGAGGACCTGGACCGCATCGGTTTGCTGGACGAACGCTTCCCCTTCTATGCCGAGGATGTCGACTGGTCACTGCGGGCCCGGCAGGCCGGTCGCCGGCTGCTGCTGGTCCCCGAAGCCCGCGTCGCCCATCGGGTCTCGGCCTCCATCGGCGGGCCTTTCAGCCGCCGGAAACTGGGGGCCAAGACCCGCGCCCTGCTGCTGTTGCTGCGGCGCCATGCCCGGCCCTGGATGTGGCTCACCCTGCTCCCGGCCGGGCTACTGATCAGCCTGCCGCAGACCCTCGTCGGTCTGATGAGGGGGCGGCGGTCATGAGCCTCACGGCCGTCATACCCACCTGGCGGCGGCCCGAGGTGACCGCCGGGACGGTGCGGGGTCTGTTCGTGGAACTGGATGCCGGGGACGAGTGCCTGGTGGTCGCCCAGGGGGGACCCGATGAGCGTCGGGCCGTCGTGGCGGCGCTGGAGGGGATCCGCCGGGACGGAGCGGGGCGCACGCCGCAGGGGATATGGCTGCGGGTTCTGGAGCAGGAGCATCCTTCCCGCTGTGCCGCCCGCAACCGGGCGCTGCGGGCCGCCCGCGGCCGCTGGATCGCCTTCCTGGACGACGACACCGTGCCCCGGCCGGGCTGGCGTTCCGCCCTGCTGGCCCCCCTGCTGGAGGGCCGGGCCGAAGTGGTGGCCGGCCGGCTTTGGGAAGAGCCCGACCGCACGACCAACACCCCCCGGGCGGTCGGCGGGTGGTTGACGTGGACGGGACACACTCGGCGTAACTATCGTACCGACCGCTCCGGTCCGACCGGACTGGCCCCCAGCGGGAACATGGCCCTCGGCCGGGCCCTGGCCCTGAAGACCGGCGGGTTCGACGAGGGGTTCGGCGGGGCGGAGATCTACGAGGACGTGGAGTTCAGCGAACGCCTGCGTCGGATGGGCGCCCGCGTCGTCTATGCCCCCCAGGCCGAGGTGGACCATCTGGCCGTGCGGACCGGCCCCTGGTGGGAAGGGGTCTACCTGGAGCGGGAGATCGACCGGGCCCGGCACATGAGTCTGATCTTCCGTCGACACCGGCCCTTCGGATGGCCGCTCATGGCCGCTACCTATCTGGCCGCGGCCGCCTGGAAGGCGATGCGCGGCCGGGCACCGGCCGCCCTGCTGCCCCGGACCGGATCGGCCCTGCTGCGCGGGCTGGCCCCGGTCCCCCGTCCCGGACCGTTGACCGGGACCGAAGAAGAGGAGACGAGATGAGCCGTCGTCCATCCCGGGAGCGGACCCTGCGCCCCCTCGAGAAGCTCGAACCGGCGCAGGGATCGGGGCTGCAGGCGCTGGTGGCGCTGGCCCTCATCTACCTGGTCATCCTGGTCTTCTTCCGGGAACTGGTCTTCCTGGGACAGGTCTTCGCCGGTTCGGGGGACAGCCTGGCCGCCCG
>CAYUVJ010000263.1:0-4315 GCA_964447955.1 uncultured Gemmatimonadota bacterium | reverse complement strand
TCCTACGCCGGAGAGGGGTGCACCGGCTGCGGCGTCTGTTTCTACGCCTGCCCCGAGCCCGGGGCCATCACCGTCTACAAGCCTCCCCGGAAGTCGCGCGCCTGAACGAAAGAGAAGAGGACAGCCATGCCGGTACAGCTCGTCAAAGGCAACGACGCCATCCTCATGGGGGCGATCCTGGCCGGATGCCGCGCCTTCTACGGCTATCCGATCACGCCCTCCAGCGAGATCGCCGAAGCCGCCGCCGACCTGATGCCGAGGGTCGGCGGCGTCTTTCTGCAGTCGGAGAGCGAGATCGGGGCCATCCAGATGGTCTATGGGGCCTCCTCGACCGGCATGCGGGTCATGACCGCCAGTTCCAGCCCCGGGATCAGTCTCAAGCAGGAGGGTCTCTCCTACCTGGTGGGGTCCGAACTGCCGGCCGTGGTCATCAACGTGATGCGGGGGGGGCCCGGGCTGGGCAACATCGCCCCGGCCCAGGGTGACTACTTCCAGATGGTCAAGGGGGGCGGTCATGGGGACTACCGGCTGATCGTCCTGGCGCCCAACAGCCCGCAGGAGATGTGCGACCTGACCATGCTCGCCTTCGAGCTGGCCGACCGCTACCGCAACCCGGCCGTCATCATCACCGACGGCTTCACCGGCCAGATGATGGAGGCGGTCGAACTCCCCGAGCCGCTCGCCGAGCTGCCGGACAAACCGTGGGCGGTCAAAGGGACCCGGGAGACCGAGGGCAACCTCCTCTCCTCGATCCAACTGACCCCCGAGGAACTGGAGGCCAGCGTCACCAAGCTCTTCGAGAAGTATGCCGTGGTCGAACAGCAGGAAGTGCGCTTCGAGGAGGTCCACACCGAGGACGCCGAACTGGTGGTGGTCGGCTACGGGATCGTGAGCCGGCTGCTGCGTTCGGCGGTCACCCGGGTGCGGGCCGAGGGGCTGCGGGTCGGCATGCTGCGGCCCATCACCCTCTGGCCTTTCCCCAAACAGCGCCTCGCCGAACTCAGTGAGCAGGTGAAGGGGATGCTGGTGGCCGAACTCTCGACCGGTCAGATGGTCGAGGACGTCCGCCTGGCGGTGGAGGGCCGCTGTCCGGTCCACTTCCACGGCCGGTGGGGCGGGGCGGTCCCTTCGGTGGAGGAACTCAAACAGGCGATCCAGTCCGCTTACCGGGCTGAAGGGAGGGCATCATGAGCACCACGGTCGAACAGCCGGTCCTGAAGTGGCCTGAGTCGCTCTACCACAAGTTCGAACGCAAGCCGGGCGACCAGCTCGCCACCCACTACTGCCCGGGCTGCGGGCACGGGGTACTGCACAAGCTGATCGCCGAGGCCATGGACGACATGGGCATCAGGGAGCGGACCATCTTCATCAGCCCGGTGGGCTGCTCGGTCTTCGCCTACTACTACTTCAACTGCGGCAACGTGCAGGCGGCCCACGGGCGGGCACCGGCGGTGGCCACCGGCATCAAGCGGGCCCGGCCCGACTCCATCGTCATCTCCTACCAGGGGGACGGTGACCTGGCCGCCATCGGCACCGAGAACATCCTGCACGCCGCCAACCGGGGCGAACCGATCACGGTCTTCTTCGTCAACAACGCCACCTACGGCATGACCGGCGGGCAGATGGCCCCGACTACCCTGCCGGGGCAGAAGACCACCACCAGCCCCCGCGGACGGGATTCCGAACTCACCGGGCAGCCGCTCAAGGTCTCCGAACTGCTCTCGGTGCTGAGCGCCCCGGTCTACATCGAGCGGGTCGCCCTGACCGACGCCAAACACATCCTGGCCGCCCGCAAGGCGGTCCGGAAGGCCCTGCAGACCCAGATCGACCGGAAGGGGTTCTCCCTGGTCGAGGTCCTGAGCCCCTGTCCGGTGCAGTGGAAGATGGAACCGCAGGAAGCCAAGGAGTGGATCACCGAGAACATGTTCAGGATGTTCCCCCCCGGAGTCTACAAGGACCTGACCAAGGAGGCCGAGCCCCACATCCGGCCAGAACCCTCCCTGAACGTGGAGAAGGTCAAGGAGATCTTTGGCGCACTCCCCTCCTACGAACGACGGGGAGCGCCTGACTGGGGGGACGTCTCGGAGAAGTACCGGGAGCCCCAGATGAAGATCGCCGGCTTCGGCGGCCAGGGGGTGCTCTTCTTCGGGGCCCTGCTGGCCAACATAGGCCTGCGCCGCGACTTCCATGTCACCTGGCTGCCGGCCTATGGCCCTGAGAGCCGCGGCGGGACGGCCAACTGCAACGTGGTGGTCTCCACCGAGCAGGTAGCCTCGCCCCTGGTGACCGACCCCAGCGTGCTGGTGGCCTTCAACGGTCCGTCGCTGGATAAGTTCGAGCCGGTCGTCCGGCCGGGCGGGCTCATCCTCTACAACAGCACCCTCATCGACCAACAGGTGACGCGGGACGATGTCGAGGTCCTGCCGGTACCGGCTTCCGGTATCGCCGAGGAACTGGGGGACGGCAAGGTGGCCAACCTGGTGATGTTGGGCGCTTACCTGCAGTGGACCGGCCTGTTCCGGGAGGAACACGTCGACGAGGCCCTGGAGGCGGTCATCAAGCGCAAGGATATGCTGGAGCTGGACCGCCACGCAGTCGCCCGCGGTTTCGCCTACGCCCGGGAGCTCAAGGCCGGGCAGTGAACCGTACGGCATGAGCGTCCGCGAGCTGCTCTTCACCGTCAAGGAGCGCACCGACCCCGCCTTCTTCTGGGGCCGGGCGCTCCTTTTCATCTTCTTGGCCCTGTGGGGACTCCGCTTCCTGGCCGGTGGTCCGAACGCCCCGGTCGTCCTCGAATCGTTCATGCACAACGTGAACCTGCCCATCCACGAGGCCGGGCACGTGGTCTTCGGTCCCTTCGGCGAGATGATAGGGATCATGGGGGGGAGTCTGATGCAGCTGCTCGTCCCGGCCCTCTTCGTCGGGGCCTTCCTGTGGCAGCACAACCCCTTCGGGGCCGCGGCCGGGCTCTGGTGGCTGGGCCAGAACTTCATGGACCTGGCCCCCTACATCGGAGACGCCCGGGCACAGCAGCTCATCCTGCTGGGGGGGATCACCGGACGGGACCTGCCCGGCTACCACGACTGGAACGCCATCCTCGGTTACTACGGTCTGATCGAGCACGACCAGCTCCTGGCCGGTGTCTCCTACGACATCGGCCGGTTGTGCATGGTCCTCTTCCTGGTCTGGGGGGCCTGGCTGCTCGTCATGCAGTGGCAGCGAATGCCGGCTCGGGACACCGGGGGAACGCCGTCCGTCTGAATCCACCCCGGGTGGCATAGGAGAGGATCCGGAAGGTGGTCGTCCGCTTCCTTCTTGAAGAGCCCACTCCGGGGAAGGTACTAACTCTAGAGTCCTGAGCCGGAATCCCGCCCACTCCGTCCCGGAGGTCCCTTGTGGCCGAGCCGACCCCTTCCCATCCCGACGAGCCGTCCGCCGACCGTTCCTGGACCGATCTCGACCGCCGGCGCTTCCTGGCCCTCCTGCCCCTTTTTGGGGCTGGCGCCGTCACCTTGCCCGAGTGGCTCCAGCAGGGCCGGCAGGAGGCGGGTCCAGTCACCAAGGTCGACCTGGATGCGGCCGAGCGCATGATGGGACTCGACTTCAGCGACGAGGAGGACGAGCAGGCGCTGCGCAACGCCAACCGCTTCCTGCGTACCTACGAACAACTCCGGGAGTTCGACATCCCGCTCGACACCGAACCGGCCCTGACCTTCGACCCGCGCCCGGCCGGCTTCCGTATGCCGGTTGGCGAGGACCACACCTCACTGCGCACCCTGGTGCGGATCCAGCGCCCCGACGATGACGAGGATCTGGCTTTCCTCGGTGCGGCCGAACTCTCCCGCCTGGTGGCCACCCGTCAAGTGAGCCCGGTCGAGCTGACGAACCTCTACCTGGAACGGCTTGCTCGATACGACCCCCAGCTCTTCTGCGTGATCTCCTACACCGAGGAGCGGGCCCGGGCCCAGGCTCGACGGCGGGAGGCCGAGGTGATGACCGGCGCCCTGCGCGGCCCGCTGCACGGCATCCCGTGGGGAGCCAAGGACCTGCTGGCCGCCCGCGGTTATCGGACCACCTGGGGGGCCAAGCCTTACGAGGAGCAGGTCATCGATTACGACGCCACGGTGGTCGAGCGGCTGGACGCCGCCGGGGCCATCCTGGTGGCCAAACTCACCCTGGGTGCTCTGGCCATGGGGGACCGCTGGTACGGGGAACGCACCCGCAACCCCTGGAACCCGGACACCGGTTCCAGTGGATCCTCGGCCGGTCCGGCGGCGGCCACCGCGGCCGGACTGGTCGGTTTCTCTCTCGGCAG
>CAYUVJ010000262.1:3682-4327 GCA_964447955.1 uncultured Gemmatimonadota bacterium | reverse complement strand
AACGCCCAGGTGCACCGGGTGCGGCTGGACGGCCGTCAGACCACCCGGCTGACCACCCGGGAGATGAACTACTCCCTGGCCGGGGTCTCCCCCGACCACAAGTGGCTGGTGGTGACCTACCAGACGGTCGAGGACGCCCCGACCACCGTCCTGCTGGACGAGCGGGGCCGCGAACGGCTGGTGCTGGTCGAGAGCGACCTCTCCGTGATGGAACAGTTGGGGATGCCCATGCCGGAGCTGTTCACCTTCAAGGCCGAGGACGGCTCGGATCTCTTCGGCCGGCTCTACAAGCCGGGGGGCTTCGATCCGTCGAAGCAGTACCCCCTGGTCATCTCGATCTATGCCGGGCCCTCCTCCCGGGCGGTGAGTAATAACTTCTCGCCCCTCAACGCCCTGACCGAGTTCGGCTTCCTGGTGGCCCAGATCGACGCCCGCGGCACCTCGGGGCGGGGGAAGGCATTCGAGGGGGCCGGCTACATGAAGCTGGGCATCATCGAGATCAAGGACCAGGCCGACGGGGTACGCTTCCTGGCCCAGCGCCCTTACGTCGACGGCGGCCGGGTGGGCATCTACGGCCACTCCTACGGCGGCTACATGTCGGCCCTGGCCCTGGTCAAGTTCCCCGACGTCTACCACGTGGGGGTA
>CAYUVJ010000262.1:0-3672 GCA_964447955.1 uncultured Gemmatimonadota bacterium | reverse complement strand
TCTACACCGAGCGCTACATGCGCACCCCCCAGGAGAACCCCGAGGGCTACCGGGACGGCTCCTGCCTGACCTGGGCCGCCCAGATGAAGGGCAAACTGCTCATCGTGCACGGGCTGATCGACGACAACGTCCACCCGCAGAACACCTGGATGCTGGTCGAGAAGTTCCAAGAGAACGACAACCCGTTCGACATCCAGGTCTTCCCCACCAGCCGACACGGCATCCGGTACAGCGCGTACTACAACAACCTGCGGATGGAGTACCTGATCGATTACCTCAAGCCGGTGGCCGCCCGGCGCTGAGGCGTACCGTACGAGCCGTACCTCGTGAAGGCCTCCGGGAGGGCGATCCCCGGAGGCCTTCCTGCGGAGACCGGCCGGCGGCCGCTCGAGGGGACCGTCCCGCCAGTGGGCTGGACGAGCCGGGGTCCGTGCGGAATGGTTCAGGCGGGATCGGTCCAGGGCACCATCCGGGTCCGGACCCACTCGGCGAGCCGTTCCTCTTCCATATCCCCGCTGGCCAGGTCCAGCATGACGGAGACCACCTCGGCCTCCGGAGTATCGAGCTCCCGGCCGTTCAGCCCCAGGAAGACATAGATGGACATGAAGGCGGTCCGCTTGTTGCCGTCCAGGAAGGGATGGCCCCGGGCCAGACCGTAGCCATAGGCGGCGGCCAGGAGCGCCAGGTCGGGCGTTTCCTCATAGAGCCATTTGTTCCGCGGCCGGGCCAGCACGGCCTCCAGCACCTGCTCGTCCCGAAGACCATGGCCGCCGCCGTGCTCCCGGGCCTGCTGGAGGTGAAGGTGTTCAAGGGTCGGTCGATCCAGCCAGACCGGCTCCTTCATCCTTCCGGCTCCAGGCCGGCCAGCTCGCGGAGGGCGTTGCGGTATCGCCGACTGCCGCGTTCATAGACGGCCAAGGCCTTCTGGAAGGTCGGGTCGTAGGGGGTGATGAGCAGTCCCTCCGCGGTCTCCCGAACGTGGACTGTGTCCCCCGGCTGGAGATGGTACCGGTCGGCCAACTCTTTCGGCAGGGTGGCGCTCACCGAACCGCCGACTTTGCGCAATCGAACTTTCCTGGCCATGATGCCGTTTCCCGTGAAGCGTCCTGAATCAGCCACTCGATGATGTACGGACAAATGTAGCACAATAGTGCTACCTGCCGCAAGCCCGGACCCCAGGCGGATCCGTATCCCCGGGGACTTGCCCGTACGGCAGCGGGCGGCTAGGCTCGTGGCCCGGAGCGGCCCACTTCAATTCCGAGAGAGATCCTCATGACGACTCCCCCGACCACCTACGAGCGGCGTCTCGGTCTCTTCGACGCCGTGATGGTGGTCGTGGGGGGGATCATCGGGGCCGGCATCTTCATCAATCCGGCCATCGTGGCCCAGCGGGTGGGCACCGCCCCCCTGACCATCGTGGCCTGGGGGCTGGGGGGGCTGGCCGCGGTGGTGGGTGCCCTCTGCTTCGCCGAACTGGGCAGCCGGCGTCCCGAGGCCGGCGGCGGCTACGTCTACCTGAAGGAGGGCTTCGGCCCGCTCCCCGCCTTCCTCTACGGCTGGACCCAGCTGCTGGTCATCAACACCGGCGGCATCGCCGCGGTGGCCATGACCTTCGCCTTCTACACGGTCAGCCTCTTCGATCTGAGCACCGGCGCCACCCGGCCCCTGGCGGTGGCGGTGATCGTCCTGCTGAGCGGGGTGAACTACTTCGGCATCCGCCCGGGGAGCATCGTCCAGAACATCTTCACCGTGCTCAAACTGCTGGCCATCGCAGTGCTCGTCTTCGTCGGGCTGGTGCTGGCCGGGGGCGGGGCGGCCATGACCGCGGACCCGGCGGGCGCCTCCGGCCTGACCGTCCCGAGCGGTCTGTGGAGGGTGGTGGGAGCGCTGGGGGCGGCTCTGGTTCCGGTCCTGTTCGCCTACGGCGGCTGGCAGCACCTCAACAACGTCGGGGCCGAGATCCGGCGCCCGGAGCGCAACCTGCCGGTGGCGGTTATCGCCGGAATGCTGGTGGTGGTGCTCTGCTACGTCACGATCAACCTGGCCTACCTGCGCAGTCTGGGGGTGGCGGGGCTGGCGGCCAGCACTGCCCCGGCGGCCGACACCATGCGCGGGGTGACCGGAGAGGTCGGGGCCCGGATCATCGCGGCCGGCATCGTCTGCTCCACCTTCGGCTTCGTCAACCTGGTCATCCTATCGGCCCCCCGCATCTACCAGGCCATGGCCGACGACGGGGTCTTCTTCCGCCGGGCTGCCCGGCTGCACCCCCGCTGGCACGCCCCCTCGGCGGCCATCCTCATCCAGGGGGTCTGGGCGGTGGGACTCACCCTGACCGGGACCTACACCCAGCTGCTCGATTACGTGGTCTTCGGCGACTGGATCTTCTTCGGACTGATCACCGCCACCCTCTTCGCCTACCGCCGGCGGGAAGCCGGGATCGCCACCCCCGGGGTCTTCCGCATGCCGGGATACCCCCTCCTGCCGCTGCTCATGCTGGTCGCGGCCGTCTTCGTGGTGACGAGCACGGTCCGGTCCAATCCCTTCAACGCCCTGCTGGGGGCCGGCCTGATCGCGGCCGGCGTCCCGGTCTTCCTGTTCTGGAGGCGAAGCGCATGAAAAGCAGTCCCTACATCACCTGGGCCAAGGAGCGGGCTGCTCTGCGCTATACCCTGGCCCGCAGCGGCACCCCCGCCTGCCGTGAGGAGGAACTCGGGCTGGGGCTCGAGGACCTGGCCCTGCAAAGTCACGATGAGGACGGCTGGATCCCGCTGAGAGAGGCGGTCGGGGCCCGCTACGGCCTGACGGCCGACGGGGTGGTCCTGGCCCACGGCTGCTCGCTGGCCAACCACCTGGTGGTGACCCTGCTCGTCGAGCCGGGCGACACAGTGCTGGTGGAGCGGCCCGGCTACGAGGCCCTGGTCGCCCTCCCCCGGTCGGTAGGCGCCGAGGTCCTCCCCTTCGACCGCGACCCGGAGAGTGGGGGCGGGACCCTGGCCGAGCGGGTGGCGGCGGCCCTGGTACCGGGGGTGCGCCTGGTGGTCCTCTCCGACCTGCACAACCCGACCGGTGCACGGGTGGGGGAGGGGGAGTGGGCCGGACTGGCCGAATTGGCCGAGCGGCACGACTTCCACGTGCTGGTGGACGAGGTCTACCTGGATCTGGCAGCCGAGGGGCCTCCGCGCAGTGCGGCCGTTCGCTCTCCCCGACTGATCGCCACCGGGGGGCTGACCAAGTGCTTCGGTCTGGGAGCTTTGCGGATGGGCTGGGTGCTGGCCGAGCCCGGTCTGGCCGAGCGCCTGCGCCGGCTCAACGACCTCTTCACCGTGGTGATCGCTCATCCCTGCGAGCGGATCGCCCTCAAGGCGCTCCAGCGGGCCGAGGCCATCCTGGCTCCCCGGCGGAGTCTGCTGGCGGCTAACCGGGCCCGGGTGGACACCTTCATCGCCGGCCGTCACGAGCTGACCTGGCGCGACCCGGGGGCCGGCACGGTCGGCTGGGTAAGCGCCCCCGGGGTAGCGGTGGACGAACTGGCCGAACTGCTGGCGGCCGAGTACGAATCGGCGGTCGCCCCCGGCCGTTTCTTCGGGGACCCGCAAGGGTTCCGGGTCGGCTACGGGATGCCGACCGACGACCTCGACGAGGCCCTGCGCCGACTGGGGGAGGCGCTGGACC
>CAYUVJ010000261.1:2079-4329 GCA_964447955.1 uncultured Gemmatimonadota bacterium | reverse complement strand
CGGGCAAATCCCGAAAGAGCGGCACGGTGGTGACCTTCAAGCCCGATCCGCAGGTCTTCTCCGAGACCGAGTTCAGCTACTCGGTGCTGACCTACCGGTTGCGGGAGCTGGCTTTCCTCAACGGCGGCCTGCGCATCGAGCTCAAGGACGAGCGGCCGGGCAAGGAGCAGGAGGCGGTCTTCCGCTACACGGGGGGCCTCATCGACTTCGTCAAGTACCTGAACGAGAACCGCAACACCCTGCATTCCAAACCGATCTACATCAGCGACGAGCGGGACAGCATCAAGGTGGAGATGGCCCTCCAGTACCACGACGGCTACCAGGAGGACCTTCATTCGTTCGTGAACACCATCAACACCATCGAAGGGGGCACTCACGTGACCGGGCTGCGGGCCGCCCTGACCCGCACCATCAACAACTACGCCCAGTCCAACGGCGGCTCGAAGAACGGCTCTAAATACACCCTCAGCGGGGACGACTGCCGGGAGGGCCTCACGGCCATCCTCTCGGTCCAGGTGCCCGATCCCCAGTTCGAGGGGCAGACCAAGACCAAGCTGGGGAACGGCGAGGTGCGCGGCATCGTGGAGTCGATCCTGGGCGACGCCCTTTCGACCTTCTTCGAGGAGACCCCTTCCTGCGCCAAGAAGATCATCTCCAAGGTGGATGCCGCCGCGCGGGCGCGGGAAGCGGCCCGCAAGGCCCGGGAGCTGGTCCGGCGCAAGACCGTCCTGGAGTCGGGGCGATTGCCCGGCAAACTCGCCGACTGCGCCATCCGTGACCCGGAGCACACCGAACTGTACATCGTCGAGGGCGACTCGGCGGGCGGCAGCGCCAAGGCCGGCCGGGACCGCAGCTTCCAGGCCATCCTGCCGCTGCGGGGGAAGATCCTGAACGTGGAGAAGGCCCGGCAGGACCGCATCCTGTCCAACACCGAGATCGGGGTCCTCATCACCGCCCTGGGGACCGGCATCGGCGACGATTTCCAGATGGAGAACACCCGTTACGGGAAGATCATCCTGATGACGGACGCCGACGTCGACGGCGCCCACATCCGCACCTTGTTGCTGACCCTGCTCTTCCGACACATGAAGCCGCTGGTGGAGGCCGGACGCGTCTACATCGCTCAGCCGCCGCTCTATCTGGTGAAGAACGGAAAGCGGGAGGTCTACGCCTACAACGATGCGGAGCGCGATGCCGCGCTGGAGCGGCTGGGCCGCAAGGGGAGCAGCCTCCAGCGCTACAAGGGTCTGGGAGAGATGAATCCCGAGCAGCTCTGGGCGACCACGATGAACCCTGAGACCCGGACCCTGCTGCAAGTCGCCCTCGAGGATGCCGACGAAGCCAACCGGCTGTTCACCCTGCTCATGGGAGACGCCGTGGAACCCCGGCGGCAGTTCATCGAGGCGAACGCCAAGTACGTACGCAACCTGGATGTATAACGAGACCGGATACTAGGAACCCATGGCCGAACTCCACCGTCAGCGCATCGTCCCCATCGACATCGAAGAGGAGATGAAGTCCTCCTATATCGACTACTCGATGTCGGTCATCGTCGCCCGGGCCCTGCCGGATGTCCGCGACGGACTCAAGCCCGTCCATCGCCGGATCCTGTACGGGGCGAGCGAACTGGGCCTGCGCGCCAACCGGGCCTACCGCAAGAGCGCCCGGCTGGTCGGGGACGTGCTCGGGAAGTTCCACCCCCACGGCGACTCCGCGGTCTACGACGCCGCGGTCCGGATGGCCCAGGAGTTCTCGCTGCGCTATCCCCTCATCGACGGACAGGGCAACTTCGGCAGCATCGATGGAGATGCGGCCGCGGCGATGCGGTACACGGAACTCCGCCTGGCCCAGATGGCCGAAGAGATGCTCCAGGACATCGACAAGGATACGGTGGACTGGACGCCGAACTTCGACGACACCCTGCAGGAACCGGTGGTCCTGCCCGCCCGGCTCCCCAACCTGCTAATCAACGGAGCTTCGGGGATCGCGGTGGGGATGTCGACCAACATCCCGCCTCACAACCTGATCGAGGTGGTCGACGCCCTGACCCATCTGATCGCCGAGCCCGAAGCCGAGGTCGACGACCTGATGCAGCACATCAAGGGACCCGACTTCCCCACCGGCGGCATCATCTACGGCCGTGAGGGTATTCAGGACGCTTATGCTACCGGCCGGGGGCGGGTGGTGGTGCGGGCCCGGGCCCACGTGGAGGAACAGAAGGACCGGGAACGGATCGTGGTCACCGAGATC
>CAYUVJ010000261.1:0-2069 GCA_964447955.1 uncultured Gemmatimonadota bacterium | reverse complement strand
CCGAGATCCCCTACCAGGTGAACAAATCCAACCTGCTGGAAAAGATCGCCGACCTGGTGCGGGAAAAGCGGCTGGAGGGGATCTCCGACCTGCGGGACGAATCCGACCGCGACGGGATGCGGATCGTCATCGAGCTCAAGCGGGACGCCAACCCCGATGTCATCCTGAACAACCTGTACAAGCAAACCCAGATGCAGAGCACCTTCGGGGTGATCAACCTGGCCCTGGTGGATGGACAGCCGCGGGAACTCACCCTGAAGGAGACCCTCCAGGCCTTCCTGGATTTCCGTCACGAGGTGGTCGAGCGGCGGACCCGCTACGAACTGGCCCAGGCCGAGGCGCGCGCCCATATCCTCGAGGGATTGAAGATCTGCGTAGAGAACATCGACGAGATCGTCAACCTGATCAAGAAGGCCAAGGACACCGAGACCGCCAAGAAACAGCTCATGAAGCGGTTCGCTCTCTCGGACCTCCAGGCCCAGGCGATCCTGGACATGCGCCTGGCCCGCCTCACCGGTCTGGAGCGCCAGAAGATCGAGGAGGAGTACCGGGAGCTCATCGAGAAGATCGCGCACTATCAGGAAGTGCTGGCCAACCGCAGTCTGCGCATGGCCATCGTAGCCAACGAGCTCAAGGAGCTGGTGCGGCGCTTCGGCGATTCCCGGCGGACCGAGATCATCGATGACGTGAGCGACTTCAATGTGGAGGACCTGATCGCCGAGGAAGACATGGTGATCACCGTCTCCCACCAGGGTTATATCAAGCGTATCCCGGTGACGACGTATCGTCGGCAGGGCAGGGGCGGCAAGGGTATCATGGGTATGGGCACGAAAGAGGACGATTTCGTGGAACACCTCTTCGTGGCCTCGACCCACTCCTACATTCTCTTCTTCACCGACCGGGGGAAGTGTTACTGGCTCAAGGTGTACGATATCCCCCAGGGTGGCCGTCTGGCCCGGGGCCGCCCCATCATCAACCTCATCCAGGTGGAGAAAGAAGAGACGGTGCGGGCGGTGGTCCCGGTCCGCAGTTTCGACCCGGGGCTCTTCCTGGTCTTTGCCACCCAGCAGGGGATCGTCAAGAAGACCACGCTGACCGAGTACGGGAATCCGCGACGGGATGGCATCATCGCGATCGACATCCAGCCCGATGACGAGCTCATCGAGGCCAATGTCACCGATGGGACCTGTGATGTGATCCTGGGCACCCGTAAGGGGATGGCCATCCGCTTCCGGGAAGAGGATGCCCGACCGATGGGCCGAGCGACTCGAGGGGTCAAGGGGATCACCCTGGGTAAGAAGGACGACGCCGTAGTCGGGATGATCGTGGTCCGGCGCGAGGGAGCGGTCCTGACCGTGGCCGAGAACGGATTCGGCAAGCGGACCCTGATCAGCGACTACCCGGTCCAGAAGCGGGGGGGGAAGGGGATCATCACCCTCAAGATAAGCGCCCGCAACGGGGATGTGCTCGCCCTCAAGGAGGTCGTCGACAGCGATGAGCTCATGCTCATCAGCCGCAAGGGGCTGATCATACGGCAGGCGGCCGGGGAGATCTCCTTGATCGGACGCAACACCCAGGGCGTGAGGTTGATGAACCTGGGTGAGGGGGACCGGGTGGTGGATGTGGCGCGGGTGGCCGAGAAGGCGTCCACCGAGGAGGAGGCCGAGATGCTCTTGGCCGTCGAACTCGACAATCTGGAACCCGGGGACGAGGAAACCGGAGATGAAGAAGCCGGGGATGAAGAAACAGGGGATGATGCCTGACCGGAGCGGGAATCCCCGAATCAGTCAGCCCGCCGTCCGGCGATACTCCCACTACTACCGGACGCTGCTCGAAGCCCGGGGCCGGGGCGATGTGAGCGTCTCGAGCCGGGAACTGGCCGAGCGTACCGGGGTGACCAGCGTCCAGGTCCGTAAGGACCTCTCCATGATCGGCACCTTCGGCAAACGCGGGCTGGGTTATCCGGTGGACGGGCTGCTTTACGAACTGGCCCAGGTCCTGGGTCTGGACAGTCGCTGGCCGATGGTCCTGGCCGGGGTGGTTCATCTAGGTAAGGCCCTGCACAACAG
>CAYUVJ010000260.1:0-4342 GCA_964447955.1 uncultured Gemmatimonadota bacterium | reverse complement strand
ACACACTCTTCGACCTGGCCACCGATCCGGTCGTCGCCGAAGTCATGGTACCGGTCGATCTCGGCCCGGGAACGCGCCCGATGCCCCGGCCACTGCAGTTCACCGGACGGGCCTGGATCGTCTACGCTCCCGAGCACGGTATCGTCCTCTCGACCGGCTGGTCCCCGCAACTCGACTGTTACGACCTTCGAGGTGTCCTGAAGAAGAGGATCCGGCTCGAAACCGTGCCTGAGAGGATCGACTCCGCCGACCGGGAGGCACTCGCGAAGGCATATCGCGGATTCGTGGTACGTCGGGAGCAGGAGATCGGAGCCGATGAACCTCTCCGGGCTGCTCTCCTCAAGCAGGTCAAGGAATTGCATGAGAGTGCACAGTGGCCGGAATTCAAGGCCTTCTGGAACTGGTTCGAGGTGGACACCTCCGGATGGTTCTGGCTGCTGTGTTCCTCGCTGGAGACCGTCGGCTATGACTCGCCCCGGCCGATGAGCTGGCGGTTGGTCGATCCGGACGGAGACTACATCGGGGATACCACGCCACCGACCTCCGTGACGTCATTCGATATAGCCCACGACCGGGTCATCCAGCAGAAAGTCGATGATGAGACGGGGGATCGCTGGTGGAACGTCTATCGGATGGTGCCGCGGGTGACGGGACTCCGCTATCCCTGAGACTGAGACTCCTTCCCCGCCATCTACTCTCTTTCTGCAGCCCCGCGATCGAGTGGCCGGTTCCTGTGAACTTGGGCACGCTCGATCCCGTATCGAGGGAAGGACCTGCCGAAGAACCTCAGCCGGAGATATCATGGAACTGGCCCGGGACATTTTCACCCTGATGGTGGTGGCTGCCACGCCCCCGGGTATCGTGCTCTGGTTCGCCATCCATCCATTTGCCCGCTTCTGGCGGCGGCTGGGTCCGGGCTGGACCTACGCGATCCTTATGGTCCCCGTCGCCGGCTTCATCGCGGCCGTGATCGCCTGGCGGGAGCAGGTGCTGGCGGTGGACTTCGGGGCCAGCCCCCTCTTCATGGTCCTGGCCATTCTCTGCCTGGCCGGTGGTCTGGTCATCGGGGTCAAGCGGCGACGTCTGCTGACCTATGATATACTGACCGGCTTCCCGGAACTCTCCGAGCGGGTGTATCCCGGGCGTCTGCTCACCGAAGGGATCTACGGAGTGGTGCGTCATCCCCGCTACGTCGAGGTCACCCTCTGGACGCTGGCCTACACCCTGTTCGCCAACCATCTCTCCGCCTGGATCGTCTGGGGGCTCACCCTGCCGGCCGTCTGGGGGGTCGTGGTCCTGGAGGAGATCGAACTCAGAGCTCGGTTCGGTGCCGAGTTCGTGGCCTACTGTCAGCGTGTCCCCCGCTTCCTGCCTCGGTGGAGATCTTCCACGGTCAAGCCTTCCGATCCCATCTGATCCGTCCTGCGTCGTGCCCGGGTTGGTAGACGTCGTCACTGGCGTGTAGACTCCGGGCATGACCGACCTGAGTGCCATGATCCAAGAATGGACCGGGCTGAGCCCCGATCTGCAGGGCAGGATCTTCTCCACCCTGCTGGTAGTGCTCGGCCTGTGGCTGCTGCGCTGGCTGACCCTGCGGCTGGTGCGCCGGCGCATCGAGCAGGTCACCCCGCGGTACTACTGGTCGCGGATGGTGACCTACCTGATCGTCTTCATCGGCATCCTGCTGGTGGCGCGCATCTGGGTCTCGGGAGTCGGTTCCCTGGTCACCTACTTCGGGCTGTTGAGCGCCGGGCTGGCCATCGCCCTCTCCGACCTGGTGGCCAACCTGGCCGGCTGGCTCTTCATCCTCTGGCGGCGGCCCTTCGTGATGGGGGACCGGATCGAGATCGCGGGACAGCGCGGTGACGTGATCGACATCCGCCTCTTCATGTTCAGCTTGCTCGAGATCTGCAACTGGGTGGACGCCGACCAGAGCACGGGGCGGATCCTCAGTATCCCCAACGGCAAGGTGCTCAAGGAGCCCCTGGCCAACTACACGCAGGGTTTCCGGTTCATCTGGCACGAGATCCCGGTGATGGTGACCTTCGAGAGTGACTGGCGGAAGGCCAAGGAGATCCTGGACAGGATCGTGCACGAACACGCCGAGACCCTCTCGGCCGACGCCGAGCGTCAGGTCCGGCAGGCCGCCCAGAAATTCATGATCCACTACGGCAAACTCACCCCGATCGTCTATTTGACCGTGAAGGACTCCGGGGTGCTGCTGACCATGCGCTTCATGGTCGATCCGCGCCGCCGCCGCGGCATCGAGGAGGGGATCTGGCTGGCTGTGCTGGAAGACTTCGCCGCCGAATCCGACATCGACCTGGCCTACCCGACCATCCGCTATTACGACAACCGGCGTGAAGGGGGGGCCGGTTGGGACCGCACGCCTGATGCACCGGGAGCCGGGGAACGGGAGGGGAGCCCGGAATGAGCGGGGACTACACCACCCTCCGGATCGAACGGGAACCCCCGCTGGCCTGGATCGTGCTCGACCGGCCCGAAGTCCGGAACGCCATCTCCCACCACATGGTCGAGGAACTCCTCCAGGCGCTGGACGAACTCGAGGGGGACGAGGGGGTCCGGGTGGTGCTGATACGGGGTGAGGGCGCCGCCTTCTGCGCCGGCGCCGATTTGGAGGAACTGCGGGCGGTCCAGCAGGCCAGCCCCGAGGAGAACATGGAGGCCGGCCGTCAGCTGGGCACGCTCTTCCGGCGGCTCTACACCTTCTCCAAGGCGACCGTGGCAGCGGTCCACGGGCCCTGCGTGGCCGGGGGGTGCGGGCTGGCCACCGGCTGTGACCTCACGGTGGCCGATGAGACCGCGGTCTTCCGCTACAGCGAGGCGGCCATCGGTTTCGTGGCCGCACTGGTCGGGGTGATCCTGGTACGGACGGTGGGGGAGAAGCGGGCCCGGGAGCTGATGCTGACCGCCCGCCGGGTGCCGGCGGACGAGGCCGCCCGGTTCGGACTGGTCACCGAGAATGTGCCGGTCGGAGGCCACATCGACCGGGCCCGGGAACTGGCGACCGGGCTGGCCCACAACAGCCTGAGCAGTATCCGGCTCTCGAAGCGCCTGCTGAACGAGCTGCCCGCCCTGGACCTGGAGGCGGCCTTCGAGGAGGCCGCCCGGGTCAACGCCGAAGCCCGCCAGACCGCCGACTGCCGCGAGGGGATCGCCTCCTTCCTGGAGAAACGCCCCCCGTCCTGGATCCCGGACTGAGCCCCGGGTTCAGCGGACCGGTAGCAGCGCCTCTCCTACTTCGCGAGCGGAACGGCCCTCCGGGACGATCCGTACCCCCAGTTCCTCCAGTTCGGTGTCCCCGGCCCGGACTCCCTGTCCCCCCAGCATCATTGCCAACCCGCCATTGCGGCGGCGAACCAGCTCCAGCAGGCGGGGACGATGGGCCCGGAAGATGGCCTCCCGGGTCACCGAGAGGTAGACCCCGGAGGGGTGGAGGACGTCGATCGCGCGTTCCAGGTCCTCGAAGGGGAGGGCGGCGCCCAGATGGACCACCTGGAGGCCGTTGAGCGTCAGAAGATAGGCCACCACCAGGGCGCCGACCTCGTGGAGTTCGTCGGGGAAGCAGGCGGTGACGACCTGCGGTGAGGCGTCCCCGAGGATCCGGTTGGTGTTCTCGAGCAGTTTCTGGAGTCGCAGGATGAAGGCCGAACTGGCCATGTGCTCGCCGGCCACCGAACAGCGGCCCTCCACCCACAGCTCACCGATCCGCCGGGCGGCGGGCTCGAGTACCTGGCTGACCACGTACTCCGGTGAGACCAGGGCGAAGGCGGCATCCAGGGAGCGTTCCAGCCTCGTATGATCGATGTCCACGGCGGCCTCGACGATGGCTTCGAGCAGTCGGTCCAGCTCCGCCGGTCCACCTGCGGTCGTTGGAGCACCACCTGGTCTATCGGGGCGCAGTGAGGCCCCGGACCGGGCCAGCAGCTCCTGGCGTCCGAGCACGGCCACCTCTCCGATGGAACGGCCTTCGTCCAGCAGTCGTTTGACCTGGCGCAGAACGATCAGGTCGTCCTCGGTGTAGAGACGGTGTCCCCCTTCGGTCCGCTCGGGATCGAGCAGGCCGTGCCGGCGTTCCCAGGCTCGCAGCAGGGCCGGGCTCAATCCGGTCATCCGGGCGATGGTCCCCATCTTGTATTTTCCCTGGCCGCTCATGGCTTCCATTCCTGCCGGTCCATTCCCTCCCCTTCCTGGGGTCGGAGCGCCTGGGCTCACCGGTCGGATGGCCGGGATCCCGATACCGTGCCGCTTACGAGCAGAGTAACGGGCGTCCCTCCTGGTGTCAATATTTTGTATAATATTAGGTATCGATAAGTGAACA
>CAYUVJ010000259.1:4123-4361 GCA_964447955.1 uncultured Gemmatimonadota bacterium | reverse complement strand
ACAGCATCCTCGACCAGGACGAGACCGGCCCCCTGGCTACGGTGGAGGATCCCACGACCGAGGTGGTGGACGGCCGGACCTACGGCGGGCTCAAGGCCCTGAGTGAAGCCGAGGCCGAGAAGCAGTTCCCCGGGCATGCCACGGTGGTCCGGCCGGGCCTGATCGTGGGTCCCGGTGACCCCAGTGACCGCTTCACCTACTGGCCGGTCCGGGTGGCCCGCGGGGGCGAGGTCCTGGC
>CAYUVJ010000259.1:1750-4113 GCA_964447955.1 uncultured Gemmatimonadota bacterium | reverse complement strand
TGCGCTGGGCGCCCCGGGCGATCCGCACGACTTGATCCAGATCATCGACGCCCGCGACCTCTCGGAGTGGATCATCCGGATGGTCGAGATGGGCGCCACCGGCATCTACAACGCCACCGGCCCCACCGAACCCCTGCCGATGGGCGAGATGCTCAGCGGGATCAAGGATGGGGTGGGGGGGGATGCGACCTTCACCTGGGCCGACGCCGAGTGGCTGGCCAGCCAGGGGGTGCACCCCTGGTCCCACATGCCGGTCTGGTATCCCCCGGTCGAGGGGATGGAGGGCTTCAGCCGCTTCAGCATCGCCCGGGCCCTGGAGAAGGGGCTGACCTTCCGCCCGCTGTCGGTCACTGCCCTCGACACGGTCGAGTGGTACCTGGCCAAGCCCCCCGAGGAGCGTCAGCGCATGCGGGCCGGTCTGACCCCCGAGCGGGAGGCCGAGGTCCTGGCCGCTTGGCACGCCCGGGAGGTCGCTGGAGCGGGTAGCGCGTGATCGGGGACAGCACCGCGGCGACGGACGGCCCGGGCCCGACGGGCCAGCCGTCGCGCCTGCTCCAGCGGATCGTGGAGGTGCGGACCGACGAGGTCCGGGCCCTGATCTGGGCGGGGGCCTTCTTCTTCTGCATCCTCTCCTCCTACTACATCTTCCGGCCCCTGCGGGAGGAGATGGGGGTGGCCGGAGGGGTCTGGAACCTGCCTTGGCTCTTCACCGCCACCCTGGTCGCCATGCTGCTGGTCCACCCCCCCTTCGCCTGGATGGTGGCCCGCCTGGTGCGCCGCCGCTTCGTGACCCTGGTCTACCGCTTCTTCGCCCTCTGCCTGCTGGTCTTCTACGTCGTGCTGGGCCTGGCCAGCCCGGAGATGAACATCTGGATCGGGCGGGTCTTCTACATCTGGACGGCGGTGTTCAGCTTGTTCACCGTGTCGGTCTTCTGGGGCTTCATGGCCGACGTCTTCGATATCGAGCAGGGTAAGCGTCTCTTCGGGTTCATCGGCATGGGCGGGACCCTGGGGGGGCTGGCCGGCTCGGGGCTGACCGCTTTGCTGGCCGTGCCCTTGGGTACCCGCACCATGCTGATCTTCTCGCTGGTCCTGCTGGAGGGGGCGGTGCAGGCGGTCAAGCGCCTGGACGTGGCTGCCGGCGGGGTGCTGTCGGTCCGCAAGGGGGCCTTGAGGAGCCGTCAGGAGGACGGACCCGCGGAGGCGTCCGAGCATGGCCGGGAAGCTGTCCCAAAGGGTAGTACGGCGGTGGTTGCTCAGGTGCGGGAAGCCCGCATCGGCGGGAGCATGTGGGGGGGCATCACCCACCTGTTCGGTTCTCCTTACCTGCTGGGGATCGCCCTCTTCGTCTTCCTCTACACCATTCTCTCCACCGTGCTCTACATGCAGCAGGCGGCCATCGTAGAGCGCTACTTCGTGGACCGGGCGGTGCGCACGGCGGTCTTCGCCCGGATCGACTTCGTGGTCCAGCTCCTGACGGTCCTCACCCAGTTCTACCTGACCGGACGCATCATCCGGGCCCTGGGGGTGGGGCTGACCCTGGCCCTGCTGCCCATCCTGAGCATCGTGGGCTTCGCCGCCCTGGGGATGTATCAGACCTTCATCGTCTTCGTCGTGTTCCAGGTGCTGCGGCGCTCGGGGGAGTACGCGGTGGTCCGGCCGGCCCGCGAGACCCTCTACACCGTGGTCAGCCGGGAGGACAAGTACAAGGCCAAGAACCTCATCGACACGGTGGTCTACCGTACCGGCGACTGGCTGAGCGGGATGGTCCAGCTGGGGCTCAACACGCTGGGGTGGGGGATGGCCGCCATCTCCTTCCTGGCCGTGCCGCTGGCCGGGCTCTGGCTGATGATCGGACTCTGGCTGGGTGCCCGGCAGAAGGTCATGGCCGCCAGCCCATGAAGGACCACTTCCGGGGCATCGCAAGCGTCTACGATCGGCTGATCGGGGTCCCGCACATCGACCGGCAGCTCGATCTGCTGGAACTCCCCTGCGGCTGTCCCCTGCTGGAGGTGGGCGGAGGCACCGGCCGGGTGCTGGAACGGCTCGAGGGGGAGGCTCATCCCCTGGTCATCGCCGACTATTCGGCGGCCATGCTGCGCGAGGCCCATGCCAAACAGGGGATCCATTGTGTGCGGACCACCGCCGAGCGGCTCCCCTTCCCGGACACCTGCTTCGACCGGATCCTGGTGGTGGACGCCCTGCACCACTTCCCCGACCAGGAGGGGGCGGTGTCCGAGATGGCCCGGGTGCTCGCTCCCGGCGGCCGGCTGGTCATCGAGGAACCCGACATCCGGCGGCTCATCGTCAATGCGGTGGAGTGGGGGGAACATCAGCTGCGGATGGAGAGCACCTTCCATCCT
>CAYUVJ010000259.1:0-1740 GCA_964447955.1 uncultured Gemmatimonadota bacterium | reverse complement strand
AACATGCCGGGCTTACCGCCCGGGTGGAAGAGGATGGGGGCTTCTCGGCCTGGGTCGTAGCCGACAAGCCCCCGGAGACCGGCGTCTGAGAAGACGCCGGGAAGGGACGCGTTCCAACGCTTACGGGTTGAAGGTCACTGTGTGGCTGTTGTAGCGCCCGTCGTACGACGCATCCTCGTTCCAGTAGTCGTGCAGGATGACCCCCGTGCCCAGCCCGTCGAAGTTCGTGAAGGTCATGGTCGCGGCATCGGCGTGGATGTCGCTGGTGTGGGTCCCGTCCCAGACGCCGATGAGGATGTCGTCGCTCAGCACCGCTCCGTACTGGATGATGATCCGACCGTCGTCGTAGAGGGTCAGCGTGGCGGTGTTGTTCATGTCAGTGTCGTCGTTGTCCTGGAACTGGGTGTAGGTCACCACGAAACGGTCGGAGAACTGCTGGTAGGTCATCTGGTTGGCGCGGGTGTCGGCCTCGAGCGCGGACGCGTCCATGTCTCCCCAGAAGACCGCGATGCCGGGATAAGCGACCTCGTCGGAGGCCAGATCGAAGTCGCTCTCCCCGGTGCCGAAGGTCAGTCCGCATGAGGGCGTCCTTTCATCAGGCTTCAAGTCACGGAACGGCTGGGTTCGACAGAAGTATAGCATCGTGCACGGAAAGGGAAAGAGGGGGGTATGTCGGAGCATCCCTGGCGGGAGCGGCCGGTGCTGGTGACCGGCGCCACCGGCTTCGTGGGCCGGGCTCTGGTCCGCCGGCTCTCCCGGGAGGGAGCCCGGGTCCGGGCCCTGGTGCGCACCCCGGCCAAGGCGGAGCGGGTCGAGGGGCTGGAGGGGGTGGTCCCGGTGCAGGGGGACCTGGTCGACGAGGTCGCCATGGCCGAGGCGGTCCGGGACGTCCGGGTGGTGGTCAACTCGGCGGCCGCCCTGCGGGGTACGGAGGCCGAACAGGAACGGATCAACATCACCGGGACCCGGATCCTGGCCGAGGCGGCGGCCGGGGCCGGGGTCGACCGATTCGTGCACATCTCCTCGGTGGCCGTCTACGGGTTCCAGCCCGGGGTCCGGCTCGATGAGTCTTCGAAGGCCCCTCCGGGGACCTACACATACGGCCGGACCAAGGCCGGGGCCGAGCGGAGTGTCCGGGAGGTCGCCGCCCGGACCGGTTTGAGCGTGAGCATCGTCCGGCCCGGCACCATCTACGGGCCCGAGGCCCGCACCTGGAGCGGTCGGCTCTTCGGCTGGTCGCAGCGCCGCCCGCTCTGGCTGCCGGCCGGGGGCCGGGGGACGGTGCCCTACATCTACGTGGACGACGTGGTCGATCTCTGTCTGGTCTGCGCCGACCACCCGGAGGCGGCGGGGGAGACCTTCAATGCGGTCATGGACCCGCCGCCCACGCTGCGGGAGGTGCTGGGAGCCTGGGCCCGGCTGACCGGGGAGCCCCGCTTCCTCACCCTGCCTACCGGCCTCCTGCGCCCCATCGCCTGGCTGCTGGCCCGCCGTGGGGATCCCGACTCGCCCCGGCGACAGGCCCCGACCGTCCTGCGGATGCTGGGGGAACCGACCCGCTGGCCGATGGACAAGGCTCGGGACCGATTGGGCTGGAGTCCGCGTGTCGCTCTGGAGGAGGGGGTGCGGGGGTGTGTCCCCTGGCTGCTGGAGAAGGGACTGCTGCCGTAGTGCGGTCGCCCGATACCGAGTGGAAGCCGGGCCGGCACCGGAACGCGG
Organism: uncultured Gemmatimonadota bacterium; assembly: GCA_964447955.1. GTDB lineage: Bacteria > Blakebacterota > Blakebacteria > Blakebacterales > CAYUVJ01 > CAYUVJ01. The sequence goes on along the minus strand of CAYUVJ010000259.1, from coordinate 21 downwards.
AGGGGGAAGTCCAGCTCCGGG
>CAYUVJ010000258.1:0-4366 GCA_964447955.1 uncultured Gemmatimonadota bacterium | reverse complement strand
CACCGGTGGCGGCGGCTTCCAGGATGGCCTCCACCGTTTCCTCCACCTGGTCGTCGGGGACCACCACCTCGACCTTCACCTTGGGCAACAGGTCGATCTGGTACTCGCTGCCCCGGAAAAGTTCGGTGTGACCCTTCTGACGCCCGAAGCCCCGTACCTCGGTCACCGTCATACCCCTTGCACCGACCCGGTTCAGGGCATCCCGCACCGCGTCCAGTTTGAAGGGCTTGATGATGGCTTCGATGCGCTTCACGACACTCACCTCCAGGGGCTCCACGGTCGCCCGATACTGCTGCGCACGGATGGCAGTCTACTCGCCGCTCCCCGGGGCGGCAAGCCGGTACCCGGTGGGACGGGACGCCTCGTCACGGGGCGCACGGCCGGGACGTGACAGGCTGTCGGAGGCCGGTGTACGGTACGCTCATGTCGGGACCCGTCCGCCATCCCTCACTGCTGCCCTGGCTCCGTTCCGGGAGTGACCCGCTCCCCGATCCCACCCCGCTCGCCGGTTTCGGATTGACCGTCCCGACCGAGGCGGTACGGGTGCTGCGCCGGATGGGCAGTGGGTTGTGCGGTCGTTTCTGGCGCACCCAGGAACAGGTCCTGGCCGCCGCCCTAGCCACATCTCCCGACCCGCAGCGGGCCCTGACCTCCCTGGAACGGATCGAAGACCCCGACCTGTTGCGCGAACTGGCCGGGGACGGGAGCCGGCTCTGCGACCTGGCCCGGGTCCTGGGAGTCGGTGGGTTCGCCTCCGGACAACTGCTCCGCTGGCCGGACGACCTGCGCTGGCTTTTCCTCCAGGGAGGGCTGGAGAAACCGGCCGACCAGGCAGTGCTCGAACGGATATTTCCCCCCGACCGGGACCGGCCCAGCCTGCTGCTCGCCCTCAATCGGCTCCGGCGGAGGGAACAGATCCGCATGATCGCCCGAGCCGCCCTCGGCCGCAGCCGGCTGGAAGAGGAACTGGCCGCCCTCAGCCGGCTGGCCGACCGGATCCTCGAAGTGCTCCTGGAACGGCTCTGGCCGTCCGAGGTCCCCCATCCGGCCGTCCTCGCACTGGGCAAACTGGGGGGCGGAGAACTCAATTTCTCCAGCGACCTCGATCTCATCTTCGCCCAGGATGTGGCCGAGGGAGCGGTGGTGGCCGAGCAGCTGCCTCGGGTGGTCACGGCGGTGGAACAGCTGGTCGGCGCGCTCACCGAGTACACTGACGAGGGGAGTCTCTACCGGATCGACCTCAGGCTCCGTCCCGGCGGCGATCGTTCCCCCCTTGTGCGCAGCGTACGAGGTCTGGAGGCCTACTACGCACGGCACGGGGTCCCCTGGGAACGGCAGATGCTGGTCAAGGCCCGGGCCTGTGCCGGTGACCGCTCCGCCGGCAGCGACCTGATCGCCCGGTTGGCCCCGTTCATCTACCCGACCCATTCCGGACCGGACCCGCGTGAGGAAGCGCACCGGCACCGCCGGGAGCGGCGGGCCCGCGAAGGGGGCGCTCCCGCCGGCCATGTCAAACTGGCTCCGGGGGGTATCCGCGACCTGGAATTCGTGGTCCAGGTGCTGCAGCTGCTCTACGGCGGCCGGCGACCGGAAGTGCGCAGCGCCAGCACCCTGGACGGTATCGCCCGCCTCGACCGGGCCGGTCTGCTGCCCGAGCGCGCGGCCGACGGCCTGGCCGGGGCCTATCGCTTCCTGCGCAGGCTGGAGAACTTCCTCCAGATGGAGGAGGACCGGCAGACCTTCCAGGTGCCCGAGGAACCCGTCCGGCAGCAGTCCCTGGCCCGTCTCATGGGTCTGGCCGACGCCACGGCCCTGCGGGAGGCCTATGACGCCCACCGCGAGCGGGTCCTCGAGACCCTGCACGGACTGCTGCCGGGACTGGGTGAGCGCGAAGGGGGCGACCCGCTCGAGGCCCTGCTCAACCTGCCGGCCGGCGGTGAGGAGGCCGCCGCCCTGCTCAAGCGGCGCGGGTTCCTGCAGCCGGCGCAGACCCACCGGGTACTCACAGCGGCCGGGGCGAACGCCCGAGCCGAGGGGACAGGGGCCTGGTCGGCCTGGGTGGGACTGCTCCCCCCCCTGCTTGAGGACGCAGTACGTACCGGCGCCCCCGACCGGGCCCTCAACAACCTGGAGCGGGTCATGCGGCGGCTGGGCACCACCGGGTCCTATGCCCGGCTGCTGGCCCGGGAAGCCCCGCTGCGAAGGGCCCTGCTCACCCTCTGCGCCTCCGGCGAACTGCTGACCGATCTGCTGGTCCGACATCCCGAACATTTCGAGCGACTCTTCAGCCTGCAGGCGGCCGGGGTCGCGGCCGACCGGACCGCCTGGCGCCGGCGCCTGCGTCAGGAACGCCGGGTGGCGCCCGGCGCCCCCGAACTGGCCCGCCGGCTGGAGAGCCTGCGCTGCCGGGAGGCCCTGGGGTCGGGTCTGGCCTACGTGGCCGGGGAGACCGACCTGGATGGCGTCATGGTCCAGCTCGGTCTGCTGGCGCAGGATCTGCTCCGACTCTTCCTGGGCCGGCATTTCCGCGACCACCTGCAACCCCCCCGGGTGGCCGTTCTGGCCCTGGGCACGCTGGCCGATGGGGCGATGACCTTTGCCTCGGACGCCGACCTGATGTTCCTGCATGAGGCCGGGTACGGCGCCGAGGTCCAGTCCCTGACCGGCCGCGCGGCCGGCCTGCTCACCCCTCCGGGGGGTCCCTATCCGGTGGACATGCGCCTGCGCCCCGAAGGGCGTTCGGCCCCCACCAGCGCCGACCTCACCTATCTGCGCAGTTACCTTTACGAACGGGCCTCTCCCTGGGAGGCCCTGGCCCTGGGCCGTATCCAGCCCTTCTACGGTCGCCGGCGGATGCTGCAGGAGGCCCTGGCGGTGATCGAGGAGTGGCTGGAGGACTTCCGGCTGGATACCGCGACCCGTAAGGAGCTGCGGGGAATACGCCGGCGGCAGGAGAACGAGAGCCGGAAGGAGATCGGTGCCACCGGGGCTTTCGACGTGAAACGCTCTCCGGGTGGAATGGCCGACATCGAATACCTGGCCGTGGGTTTGAGCATGGACGGGTTCCGCCTCGGCCTCCCGCGACCCCGCGGGATCCCCGCCCTGCTGGACGCCCTGGCCGCCGCGGGCCGCCTGCCGGCCGACGAAGCGGCCCGCCTGTGCGACTTCTATCGCCACCTGCGGGGGGTCCAGGTCGGGCTGCAGCTGCACTATGGCCGGGATGCCACCCGCCTGCCGGTCGACTGGGGGGACGATCCCGTCCCGATCGTGCTGTCCGGCCGCAGCCCCCGGACCCTGGCCCCCGAGGCCGGCTGGGTCCGGGAGGTCTTCGGGCGCGAGTTCCCGGGCTGAGGGGAGAACGGGGCCCCTGGCCGGATGGGCGTTCCAGGTCCGCCGGCGGACGAACCGCCGTGATCAGGGATAGGTGAAGCCCGGGAGCGCCGGCACCATCCGGTAGATGATATAGTCGTAGTCCCCGGTCTCCGGGTTCTCGGAGCGGGTGTAGATGAGGGGACCGGGCTGAGAGACGATCCCGGGGGGGCATTCCACATCCCCGAGATATTCCCCTTCGGGACTCAGGAGCAGATACCGCACGGGGGCCTGCGGATCGAACTGGGTCCGGTCCAGGAGCGGAAGGATCCAGAAGTAGCCCGAGCGGTCCATGCCGACGCTCTGATAGTAGGGCATCTGATCCGCGAACGAGGCGTACTCCAGCGCCGTCTTGTCGAGCATCCGGGTCGTCTCGTCCGCCCCCTCCTCCAATTGCCTCCGGTAGAAGGCGTAGACCGCTTCCCGGTCCTCCCTGGTGACCGGGCGGGTGGTCATCTCCAGGCGGAAGCGCTTCTGCAGGCGGCCCCTGAAATCGTACATGCAGAACCCGGGCGTTGCGCCGTCATAGGATAGGATCCCCTTCCCGGGGCTGTTGAGGAGCATCGCCCGGGAGCCGTAATGTTCCATCATCTGGAACATCGGCCCGCCCTCGATCTGGATCGGGGCGGGCATATAATTGACTCCCGACGTGACCGACCCGATGGTGTCGCCGGAGGTCGTCATGACCGTCATGACGTACCAGGTATGGCGGGACCGATCGGGAAGGTTCTCATACTGATATCCCTGGGCGACCAGGAAGTCGCCCTCCAGGGAGATCTCCGAGACGGAACCGGTGGCCTTGGGATTGGAGTAGCTGTCCAGGAGCCTGCCGTCGAGATCGAAGAGGTTCACCCTGCGTGAACGGGCGTCGTAGACGATGACTCCCCGCTCGTCGACGCTCTGCAGCCTGGGGCTCCGGAACTCACCGGGGCCGTCGCCAGCCCGGCCGAACGAGCGGAGGTACTCCCCGTCCGGACCGAACACGGCGACCCGGTTG
>CAYUVJ010000257.1:0-4380 GCA_964447955.1 uncultured Gemmatimonadota bacterium | reverse complement strand
AGCGCGCTGATCGAGAATCTCGACCACCGCGGCCTGCTGGACGACATCCCGGTCTACAAGGCCGGCTATCCGGAAGGACAGTTGGGCTATCGGTATCGCATCAGCGGAAGTTCGACCACCTACTATGCCGAGAAACTGCCTCAGAGCTACACAGGGACCCGAACGTACCCCCGGTCCGGCTGGCCTTCCAGTGATCCGGCTAACAATCCGATGGGCATCTGCGTCTGGGACTACGGTGGTGCGTACGGCACCTTCTCAGGCAACATCACCATCAACGGGACCCTCTACTGCACCAACTGGTACTCCGACCTGCAGATAAGGAACGGCGATTTCACGATCAACCCTTTGGACCATCCCAACCCGGCCTATCCCGAGACCTACCCGGCCCTGGTGAGCAAGGGAGACATCCTGGTGGATGGCTCCGGTGACAAGCACTTCAACGGCCTGGTCTACGTGCGGGACACCTTCGATGCCAACCCCTCCTCGCCCGACACGGTCTATATCGACGGCGCCCTGGTGGCCAATCGGATCTACCTGCGGCGCCGCACGGTGGTCCGCTACGACCCGGATGTCTACGCCCGGGTCCCCGGTCCCATGCTGACCAACACCTATCCCACGGCAGTGCTGCAGCGCCGGCGGTTCGTCTTCTCCTGGTGGGGGTTCTGATGGCCGCTCCGCGCAAAGGAACCGTGGCCGTGGGCTTCTCCCTGGAAGGGGACGGGGTGAAGTATGCCGAACTGGTCGCCATCGGCGGGGGCCGTTACCGCATCGGCCGCTGGGGGATGCGGGGATTCGGCACCCCCCTGGAGGAGGCCGATACCCCAGTCCCGGAGGCTCCGGTGGAGGTCCCGGGTCCCGGCGGGCCGCTCCTTCAGCCCTGGACAGCCGGGGTGCTGCGCAAGCTGCGCAAGTTCCCCTTCTACGCCTCGATCCCCGACGGGGACGTGCTGATGAAGTTCATCACCCTCCCCGAGCTGACCGTCTCCGAAGTGGCCCGGATGGTCGAACTGAGGCACCGGGAGTACCTGCCGATGCCGAACAAGGAGATCGTCTACGATTTCTCGCTGACCCGCTTCATGCCGTTGGCTGAAGAGGGAGAAGATGCCGGTGAAGAGGGTACGGGTGAGCCCAGTCGGGTGGAGGAAGCGGAACTCCGGGTCATGGTGGCCGGACTGGAACGGGGGATCTACCTGGGCTATCGGGAGGCGCTGGGCCAGGAAGGGGTCGTGCTGCACAGTCTCGAGACCAACCAGGCGGCCATCACCCGGGGGGGCAACTTCCTGCTCGGTGAGGCCAACCCGGGGACCTACGCCCTGCTCTATCTCAGTGACAACTACAGCATGATCAACTTCGTGGTGGACGGCGGCCTCTACTACAGCCGGATGCTGGAACAGGGGCTGCGCACCCTCTCCCCGGACGAGACCGGACGGCGCCGGGCCGAGCGACTGCTGCGTGAGATCTACCGCTCGGTCGACTTCTTCAGTGTGGAGTCCCGCGGTATTCCGGTAGAGACTCTCTATGTGGTGAACGGAGGGCTCAATCCCGACCAGGCCGCGACCCAGCGGATCCAGTTCTTCCTGGCCGAGCGGCTGAGCGTGGAGTTGCAGGTGCTGGACGACCTGGTCAAGGAACAGGACCACATCACCCTGCCGGCCGGCACGGTGGCCGGGACCCTGCTGATCCCCATCGGACTGGCCCTGCGGGCGGTGGACGAACGGGGAGGCCGACGATGAAGGCCGCCCGTGTCCTGCGCGGGGCCAACTTCGCCTATCCCTGGTCGGAACGGCACGAGTACTACTCGCCGGCCCGGGTCCGGGTCCTGGTGGCGATCAGTGCCTCCATCGTGCTGGCCCTGCTGGTGGTGCCCTTCTACCTGCAACAGCTGACCCGGACCGAACAGCGGGAGATGATCACCCTCGCCTCGCTGGTCGGGAGTCTCCGGAACCGGGCCCAGGCGGCCGATCCCGTCCTGGCGCGCCGGGCACTGCTGGACAGCATCAAGACCGAACTGGAAGGCCGGGTCGGCCTGGTCCGGGATGCGGCCCGGACCGACTACCCGGTCGACCGGCTGCTCTTGCATCTCTCCGAGATCGTCCCGGACGGGATCCTGCTGACCGCAGTGGACATCTCACCGCCGGCCGCCGAGCGTCGGACCGGCCGCCAGCCTCCCGGTGTCCAGACGCCGGAACTCCCCGAAGGGCTTCAACAGGCCTTCGTGCTCACCCTGTCCGGTACCGCCCGCAACGCCGACATCATGATCGCCCTCCGCGAGGCGCTGATGCAGTCGCCCCTGCTCCAGAACGTGGTGCAGAGCGAGAGCGTGGTCGACTCCGGTTTCTCCTTCCGCATCACCTGCCGTCTGCCCGGCTCGGGGATCCGGCTGGGAGGTACGGGCTGATGTTCGAGACCCTGAATCGCCCGCTGCCTAAAAGACAGGTCAGCCGCCTGCTCCTGGTGGACCTGGTCGTGGTCGTGGTGCTGGTGCTCCTGCCCATCCGGACCAGCTGGCGGCAGTACAGCAACGCCCGGCAGAGTCACCTCGACCAGCAGACCCGTCAGACCGAGTTGACCCGGCGGATCGGCCAGGCCCGGCAGGCGGAACGGGAGCAGCCGAACCTGCTCGGTGAGGTCCGGTCGGCCACCGAGGTACTCCAGATGATCAGCCGGCGGCTCCGTCAGCCCGGTGAGTCGGCCATCATCCAGGAGGATCTGCGCCGGCTGGTGGAGGGGGGGAGACTGGAGATGATCGGGCTCACCGCCCGCGAACCGGTCCAGCAGATCGGGTTCCAGGAGCGGCTCTTCAACCTGCGCACCACCGGCTCCTTCCGGCAGCACCTGCAACTCATCCATCAGTTGCGGAACAGCGACGTCTTCCTGGCCTTCGACCAGCTCAATCTCCAGCTGGCCGACCCGGAGGCCCGGCCGCCCGGATTGCGCATGGAAGCGGAACTCCGGACCGTCCTGGTCCCGCCGGTGATCTCGATGGCCGACCTGGCCACCATCGTCGCCGACACGGTCCGGGTAGCCAGTCCCGACGAGGAGCCGCCACCGGGCGACGGGGGCCGGCCATGACCAAGACCCAGCGTGAACTGGCGATCCTGGGTGGGATCCTGGCGGTCCTGGTGGTGATCATGGTGATGCGCTCCCGGGGTGGGGACGGGGCGGCGGGCGGACCGGCGGCCGGCCCCCGGACCACGGCGGCCGCGGGGAGCCCGCAGCGGCCGGCCACCCGGCCCGGCACCTCTCCGGGCGGGACCGCCCAGCGGCCCCTTCTGACCCAGTATCCGCTGGAGCTGCTCGAGCCGGGGCTCTCCGACAGCGCGGTGACCGCCAAGATCCGCTCGGGGGGCTTCGCCGACCCCTTCGCCCTGGACCGGGGACGCTCCCGACCCCCTCCGACCCCGACCACGACGACCCAGCCCAACCAGCCCCAGCCCCCCCGGACGTGGACCGACCGGCAGCTTTCGGAGTGGCCGGCCGGGATTCGCTACGGGGGACTGATCGAGAAAGAAGACTCCCCCGGCAGCTACACCGTCCGGTTCAACGACCGGGCCATCGATGTGGGGGAGACGATCCCGGGGACCGAATGGCGGCTCATCGAAGCGAGTCCCATCCTGATCCGGATCCAGCGGGACGACACACGCAACCGGATCCACTACTACTACCGGTATTTGGTCCCGCCGCTGGAGTGAGCGGCCCAGGACCGGAGGAGACGTCATGCGCAACAGGCATACCCGGACCATCGGATGGCTCCTGCTGCTGGGGGCGCTGGCCGCTCCCGGGCCCGTCAGGGCCCAGATCGACCTCTCCCAGACCATGGTGCGGGAGCTCATCGTGGAGGAGGGGAGCCTTCAGGAGGCGGTGGATGCCATCCTGGCCGGCAGCAACGTGGCCGTCTACATACCTACCTTCGGCGCCGACCAGGACACTATCAAGATCCACCGGCTGGTGCTGCGCAACGTCAGCATCGCCCAGGCGCTGACCACGGTGCTGCAGCCGATGGGGCTGACCTGGGTGGTGGACGGGAACCTGTTGCGGATCATGAAGGACGTGGTCGAGCGGGTCATCCGCTACAGCTACCTGGCGTCCCGCTTCGCCACCCCCATGGCCGGGGCCGGAGGGCGGGGCGGGGGCGCGGTCGGTGGGATGGCCATGGCCGGCGGGACGGCCAGCGCCGGCGGGGCGGCCGGGGCGGCCGGGGGGATGATGACCACCCAGCAGTTCGAGACCGAACTGCGCAAACTGCTGAGCAGTGCCACCGTGCCGCTGATCATCGACCGGGAGAACCGGACCATCTTCGTGGAGGACTACACCTACAACGTCGACCGCCTGGAGAGCTATATCCGGACCATCGACGTGCCGCCGGCCCAGGTGAAGATC
>CAYUVJ010000256.1:0-4386 GCA_964447955.1 uncultured Gemmatimonadota bacterium | reverse complement strand
CGAAGCGGCCGGGGCGCAGCAGCGCCGGGTCGAGCACGTCGGGCCGGTTGGTGGCCGAGATCAGGATGACCCCCTCGTTCGACTCGAAGCCGTCCATCTCCACCAGGAGCTGGTTGAGGGTCTGCTCGCGCTCGTCGTGCCCGCCGCCCAGACCGGCCCCGCGGTGGCGGCCCACCGCGTCCAGCTCGTCGATGAAGATGATGCAGGGGGCGTTCTGTTTGCCTTGGTCGAAGAGGTCGCGCACCCGGCTGGCCCCGACCCCCACGAACATCTCCACGAAATCGGAACCCGAGAGGCTGAAGAAGGGGGCCCCGGCCTCACCGGCCACCGCCCGGGCGAGCAGGGTCTTGCCGGTCCCCGGCGGACCGAGCAGGAGCACCCCCTTGGGGATGCGGCCGCCCAGCCGCTGGAACTTCGCGGGATCCTTCAGGAAGTCGATGATCTCCTGCAGTTCCTGCTTGGCCTCGTCGGCCCCGGCCACGTCGGCGAAGGTGACCTGGACCTTGCCACCGGTCAGCAGCTTGGCCCGGCTCTTGCCGAAGGAGAAGACCCCCCGCTGCCCCCCCTGCATCTGACGCATCAGGAAGAGCCAGATCACCAGCAGGAAGATCCAGGGGAGGATGCCCAGGAAGATGCTGAACCAGGGAGCGTCCTGGTTCTCGAAGGAGTACTCGATGCCCTTGTCCGACCACTGCTGGAGGACCTCGTTGTCGATCAATCCCTCGAGGAGGGTGACGTGGAAGGCGTCGTAGGTGCGGGTCACCCCGCCCTGGTCACGGGTGACCGGGCTGCGCAGCTTGCCGTGCACCTCGGTGCCCCCCACCACGACGAGTTCGTTCACCAGTCCCTGGTCTATGAACTGCTGTAACTCACTCGGGGTGATCAGGGCCTCCCGGGAGGCCTTGCTGTTGAGCAGCGACCAGCCGACCACCGCGGCCAGCACGATCAGGGTCCAGATCATCAGCGAGCGGCTGGCCCCGCTGAAGGGGCTGCGGCCGCCGGGTCCTCCCGAACCGCCCGGACCCCCCTTCCCCCCGGGTCCCCCCGGACCGCCGGGTCGGCGCGGGTCTCCGTCACCCGGTCCGCGACCCTTGGGATCGCCCGGCTTGGGGGGCGGGAAGCGGTCGTGCCGGCGTCGCTTACCCTGGCGAGGAAAATCCATCAGTCGTCCCTCTCTGGTTCTGCAGGGGGCGGTGAGTCGAGCGCCCCGACATAGGGAAGGTGGCGGTAGCGCTCGGCGTAGTCCAGACCATATCCGACCACGAAGACCGGGGGCACGGTGAAGCCTATATATTCGACGGCCGGGATGCCGCTTTGGTCCGGCAGCTTCTTCTTCAGCAGGGTGATGACCGCCAGGGAGGCCGGGCCGCGGCGGCCGAGTTCCTCCCGCAGGTACTTCACCGTGGTACCGGTGTCGACGATGTCCTCGACCAGCAGGACGTGCCGGCCGGTGATGTCCCGGGCCAGGTCCTGGGTCAGGGTGACCTGACCGCTCGAGACGGTACCGTCGCCGTACGAGGAGACCGCCATGAAGTCGATCTCGTGGGGGATACACAGACGCCGGGTCAGGTCGGCGGTGAAGATGTACGAACCCTTCAGGATGCAGACCACGACCAGGTCCCGCCCGGCGTAGTCCTGGTCGAGCTGGGCGGCCAGCTCGGAGATCCGGGACTGCAGCCGCTCGCTGGAGAGCAGGGGCTGGGGGGTGATCTCACGGTCGAACTTCAGGGTCGGCCCTCCAGGGGTCCGCGCGCACCCCCTGTTCCGCCGGAAGCCCGCGTCGGGCCCTCCGGGATGAATCGCAGCCGCAGGGCCGGTTCTCCCGCCCCGGTCACCCGGGCGGCCTCGGCCGTGCGCACCCCCCCCACCCAGACGATGCCGGTCGGACCCTCGACCACCGGGAGCCGGGCCCGCCGCAGCCGCGGCACCCCGGCCTCACCGAAGAGGTCGCTGAGCAGCCGGCTCCCGGTCATGCCGAAAGGGACCAACCGGTCCCCCCGGCGGGCGTAACGGACCATGAGCCGGACCGGTCCGTCGCCGGGCCCCCGGGTCGTGACGACCGTCGTTCCGCGTCCGTCGGGCAGCGGTTCTTTTCCGGTCTCCCCGGTTCCATCCCGCCCGGTCGGCGGCCGCTCCCCCCGGACCAGGAAGGAGGTCCAGGCGGCCGGGGCGACCGTCACCTCCAGCATCCCGCCCCGCGGCAGGCTCAGTCGGGCCGGCGGGTCGGGGAGCGGGAACGGTCCGGCGACCGGCCACCGATCGGTCCCACCGCCCGCCCAATCCGGACCCGGACCGGCGACCAGCAGGAGACCTTCCGGCCGCCGCTCGGCCCACACCCCCGGACCGACCTGCACCACGCCCGCCGGGTCGTTCCCCCGGTCGGGATGCAGCGCGCCGTGCAGTGCACGGCGGGTTCGTGAGGTGACGGACCGGGGATCGACGCCGGCCTCGGCCAGGGTCGTATCCAGGCAGGCGGGGCCCAAAACATCAAGATGGACGGGGTCGGAGAAGCGCTCAAGGAGAAACTCGTCCGGCAGCCGTGCTCCCGGGTCCGCGGTCCCGCCCAGGCGGGGCCGGAGGGCGGCCAGCCGTTCCAGCAGCGGGTGGAGTCCGGCGGCCCGCCGGGCCAGGCGTCCGGCCGCGGCCAGCGCCTCCTCACGGACCGCCGGCGGCAGGGTACCCACCGCCTCCCGCACCCGATTGCGGGGGATGTGGAGGTCCCGGTTGGTCGCGTCCTCGCGCCACCTCGCCCCCCGGGAGCGGAGCCAGTCCCGCAGGTCCTCACCCCGCACCTCCAGCAGGGGGCGCACCACCCCGTCGGAGCGCGCGGCCAGGATCCCCCGCCACCCCCGCAGGGCGCTCCCCCGCTGCAGGCGCAGGGCGAGCGTCTCGAGCTGGTCGTCGGCGGTGTGTCCGGTGACGATGCGGGTCCGGGGACCGAGTCCGGAGGAGACCTCGCGCAGGAAGCCGTAACGCACCCGGCGGGCGGCCGCCTCCAGGCTCTCACCGGGACGGCGCACCTGGGGCACCGCGACCCGCTGCACGGTCACCGGCAGGCCGAGCCGACCTGCTTCGGTGGCCACGAAGGCGGCGTCGGCTCCCGCCTCGGGTCGCAGGCCGTGGTCGAGGTGGGCGACGGTGAGCGACCAGCCGTGGTCCGGGGCGGCCTCGGCCATCAGATAGAGCAAGGCCAGACTGTCGGCCCCTCCCGAACAGGCGACCACGACCGGGATGCGGTCAGGCAGATGGGTGCGGTCGAGGTCGATCATGTCGCTCCTGCACAGGATCGGGACCGGGCCGGGCGGGCGATCGCGCGGTCGGTCCCGGCGCGGGGTCCGGGGCGTCGGTCCCGGGGATTGTAGTGGGGATGCGCGTTCCCCACGACCGGAGAAAGCGGGGATACGAGACGGGGGAGACGCGATCGTCTCCCCCTGGAGGTCGGGACGGGTGCGGAGAGCATCCTGTCCGATCTGGTGGCGGTGCAGGGATTCGAACCCCGGACACGCGGATTATGATTCCGCTGCTCTGACCAACTGAGCTACACCGCCGACAAAGTCAGTCAACAACTTACGGGCGTGTACCATTCGGTACCGCATCCGTTTAACCGTCATTTGACGGGGATCTCGTCGGGCTTGAGCAACGGACTCATTTCACTGCGAGATCCCGGAGTCGTCTGGATTCGGTCCATTGCATCCACCAGGGTCGAGTCCGCAAGATGCGCGTAACGCTGGGTGGTCTGCAACTCCTTATGACCCAGGATCTTCGCCACCTTCGTCAGCGGCACGTCCGCCATCACCAGAGCCGAAGCCGTGTGATGCCGCAGATCATGGAACCGCCAGCCGGCCAGCCGAGGGACCTCGGTGCGATCCCATCCGAGCCGCCTGACCGCCGCAGTCCACAGGTGCCGCGGGAACCGCCCGAAGGCGAACACCCGGCCCGCGGGTTTCGGGTTGAGGTTTCTGAGGACCTCCTGGGCCTCCTGGTTGAGAGGGATACGGCGCCCCTCGCTCGTCTTCGAGACCGCCGCCCGCACCGTCAGGAAGCCGAGCTCGAGGTCCAGGTCCTGCCAGTCTAGGGAGAGGAGTTCGCCCTGCCGCATCCCGGTCATGGCCGCCAGGTGGACCAGAGGCTTCAGCCGGAGATCGCAGACGCCCAGGAGCGCCTTGAGCTCGTGCGGCAGCAGGTAGCGGTCCCCCTTCTTCGTCTCCCTCAGCTGCTCGATAGTGGCCACCGGGTTGTCCGTCCGGTGGCCCCAGGCCGCGGCCTTCTTCATCATGTTGTTCAGCCGGGTCCGGTATCGGTTGAGCGTCGCCGGCATGTCTCCCTTGCGCTTGAGGTCCGCCAGAAGCCGCTCGATGTGCCCCGTCGTGATCGCGTCCACGTACG
>CAYUVJ010000255.1:0-4389 GCA_964447955.1 uncultured Gemmatimonadota bacterium | reverse complement strand
GGCTGATCCTGGGGATCGCCGCCCTGGTGGTCGGCCTGCTCGACCTCGTCGGGGTCGACCTGCGCTTCTTCCCCATGGTGCCGACCTTCCTGGCCCTGTTCGGGGCGCTGCTGCTGGCCAACGCCATTATGGTCAAGCGGGTACGCAAGGACCCCACCCGGTCCGGGGAATGACCCCCGGTGGGCCAGAAGGGCAGGAAAGACAAGAAGGGTAAGAAGGGACCCACCCAGGCCGAGCGGGCGGACCGGCATGTGCTCTATGAGCAGTCGGTCCAGGCCCCCGAGGCCGACATCGAGTTCTTCATCGAACGTTACCGGGAACGGAACCGGCGCATGCCCCGGGTGGTCCGCGAGGATTTCTGTGGCACCGCCCGGCTCTGCCGTCTCTGGGTCGAGGGGGGGCCCCGCCGCGAGGCCTGGGGGGTGGATCTCGATCCCGACGTACTGGCCTGGGCCGAGGCTCACAACCGGGCTCCGCTGGGGAAGGCCGCCGGACGGATGCACCTGGTCCAAGCCGACGTCCGGGTAGTGGACGTGCCCCCCGCCGATGTCGTCTGTGCCATGAATTTCTCCTACTGCGTCTTCAAGGAGCGGAGCGTCCTGAAGGCGTATTTCGAACGGGTACGGCAGGGTTTGAACCCGGGCGGACTCCTCGTGATGGAGATCTACGGAGGGACCGAGGCCATCATCGCCTGCGAGGAGACCCGGGAGGGAGAGGGGTTCACCTACCACTGGGACCAGGCCGCTTTCAACCCCCTCACCGCCGAGACCCTCTGCCACATCCACTACAGCTTCCCCGACGGCTCCCAGATCGATGAGGCCTTCACCTACGACTGGCGGCTCTGGTCGGTGCCCGAACTGCGGGACCTCCTGCTCGAGGCCGGCTTCGAACGGATGCGCGTCTTCTGGGAACAGACCGACGAGGACGGGGACGGCACCGGGGAGTTCCTGGAGACCACCGAGGAGGAGAACCAGGAGACCTACCTGGTCTACCTGGTGGCCGAAGCCTGACCGGTTCCGGAGGGGCGTTCCAACTCCTTCAGCCGCCGTTTCGCTTCTTCTGCGTCCGGACCTTCCGAGATCCGCCAGAGCAGCGCTTTGTACGCGTTGACCGCCCGGTCGGGATTCCCCTGTGCCTCCCAGAACCGGCCCTGGGCCAGGGCCGATTCCACCCAGGCCCCCTCGGGGATCCGGGGGTGTTTGAGCAGACGGGCCCGTTCTTCGGCCTCCCGCTCCGGGTCGTCCAGGTGCCCGGCCAGGATGTCCACCAGCCAGGCCTGGGCCCGCCAGTCGGCCGGGTCGGCCAGCACCCGGGCGGTGAACCAGTCGGCCGCCTCCAGATAGGCCTCCCGCTGCAAAAGGGCTTCCCCTTCGCTGTGGGCGGGGGCCGTCTCGGCCTTCTCGGGGAAGAAGAGCCCCTTGGTCATCTTGCCGGTGAACCTGGCCAGCACATCGTGCAGCAGCACTCCCAGGACCGGGCTGAGGAAGAGCACGACCAGCATGATGTGCCCGAGCAGGGGATTACGGGTGCTGACCAGCCCGTAGGTGAGCTTGACGAAGAAACCGGTGAAGGCGGTCATCAGGACGGCGACCCGGATCCGGCCGTAGAAGGTGTCTGGATCGTAGTCCCGCAGGCGCCGGCGCTGCGGCCGGGCCTTCGGGGCGGCTGCTCCGGGCTCCTGGGTCATGCTATCCTCCGGTCTCAGGTCCCGCCCGGGCCGTTCTTGCCGCCCGGCGGTCCGCCTCGTCCTGCGACACGACACGGTGCCCTCAGGATGAAGGCTGAAGACGTTCCGGGTCGAGCGGGGGCCAGTCGGGGTCCTGCCCGGCCTGCTCCTTCCAGTTCCGCT
Source organism: uncultured Gemmatimonadota bacterium (assembly GCA_964447955.1). GTDB lineage: Bacteria > Blakebacterota > Blakebacteria > Blakebacterales > CAYUVJ01 > CAYUVJ01. The sequence continues at coordinate 2,540 of CAYUVJ010000255.1, read as the reverse complement.
TGCCGCTCCAGGCCTCCACCTCCAGCACCCAGACCGCCGTCCGGGCCAGCTTCTCGGGCCCGATGGGGCGGAAGTCCCGGCTCGACGCCAGCCGGGGCCAGTAGCGAGAGATCAATCCCTCCAGGGCGGCTTGCTTCTCCTCCGCGTCCTCAAGCACCCTCACCCGGCCGTGAACGACCACGCTCTCGTACTGGGTGCTGAACTCCTCGGCGTCGTTGGAGGGGAGCATCCGCCCCGAACGGAAGAGGGTGAAGCAGGCCCGGGGATCGGCCTCCAGATCCTCGGCCAACCGTCCGGCGGGACTGCCGTGCAGTACGATCCGGTGCGTCCCGGGGTCGTACCAGAAGTTCATGGGGATGCAGCCGGGCCGGCCGTCGGCTCCGACCGTAGCCAGACAGCCGGCCTCCACCTCAGCCAGGAACCCCCGGATCCAGGCATCCTCACAGGCATATTCGGAACGTCGCATGGCGGAAGGCCTCCGGGAACGGGGTTCCTGATGACGTGATGCCGGGCCATCATACACCGGTCCGGGGCGGGTTTCGAAGAGGACTTGAAGGGGGGTTGGCACCGGTTCCGGAGACCCGGACGGGCCCGAAAAAAAAGTAGAAAAGGGGTGATGTAGGGTTGACAGGTCGGGGGCCATTTGTTACGATATCGATACAAGGTCCCCGCTCAGGGGTGGGTCCGGACCGGCGTCCGGCCCATCCCTTGGCCCGCCAGCCGCCGGGGATCCAACAAAGACAGGGGGAATCCGTGAAGAAGATGCTGCCGCTCCTCACCGCTGCCATCCTGGTCCTTGCGGTGTCGACGAGCGCCTCGGCACAGATTGAGTTCCTTCCGGGTAGTCTGACCTTTGAGACAGAGGTGGGCACTCCAACAGTCCAGTCGATAACCATCTGGAACAACACGCCGAACATCTGCACCATCATCGATGTCTACTTGGCGGATGCATACTCCGCGTATGACTGGATCTGGGCGGCTGGTGCGCCGCCGAATGATGAGATTCCTGCCGGGGAGTCGTACAAGATCAACGTGCTCTTCGATCCTGCAGAAGCAGGCCAATACGTCAACACACTCAACATAACATATAATTTGAATGTCATCATTCCACCTACGCCACCTACGCTGGATCCAACCGTAATCCCAGACTACACAAAGTCGATTACCCTGAATGGAACGGCCAATGATCCCGTCACCATTGATCCGACGGACTTGGTGGAGGATCTGTTGGACTTCTACGGGGCGGCGCTAAAGAGCGAGACACTCACCGGGGAAGGTCGTGGCAAGTCAGCGGACAACCGTGCCCGGGCACTGGGGCACCAACTGATGGCCGTCGCCAAGATCATCTACGACGGTGCCTCTGAGGTGGCGATCGACAAGTTGTATTCCATCCTGCGGCGCGCGGATGGTGGGAGAAACACCTTTATCTCCGGTACGGGACTGGGAGAGTTCAACAGCAGAGTGCTTGAGCTAATTGCTGCACTGGGTGGTTGACGAGCAGTACGCAGCATCGGATTCTGACGCAGTTGAGCGGTCTGGATGGGCCGGCTCACTGATTCTCCAGCAGATGTTCTTCACGGAATAACGCCGGGCGGGGTCTCCCCGCCCGGCTCCCTTTGATTCCGCTGCAACCTCTCTGATTCACAGCCCGTATCCTGATACATAAGCCGGCGAGGTATCGCCGGACGAGGTATCACGGGAATCCATTCCAGGAGCCATGCGATGGGCGGCAGCGACCTCTTCACCGGGACGCTGGACATCCTGGTCCTGCGGGCGGTGGCCCCAGGGCCCCTCCACGGGTACGCCATCGGACAGTGGATCCGCCGTCAGAGCGATGAGGTGCTGGCAGTGGAGGAGGGGGCCCTCTATCCGGCCCTGCACCGCCTGGAGCGCCGGGGGCTGGTGGCCTCGCAGTGGGGGAAGACCGAGACCGGACGCCGGGCCCGCTTCTACGCCCTGACTCCTCGGGGCGAGCAATCCCTGGCCGAGGAGACCGCCCGCTGGCGGGACTTCTCGGCCGCCGTGCACGCCCTGCTGGAGGCTCCGGAGGCATGAGGGGGCCTCGGGTCGCCATGACCCCTGTCCGGAGCGGATGACCATGGGTCGTCTGAACCTCTTCCACCGCCTCACCGGCCTGCGTCGCCCGGCCTTCTTCCGCCGCCTGGTCGCCTTCCGCTTCCCGGCCCCTTTCCGCCGGGTCTTCCACCTGGGCGAGTACCGGCCCGACCCGGAACGGGACGTGAGCGAGGAGATCGGCTTCTACCTGGAGGAGCGCATCCGGGAACTGGAGGTAGCCGAGGGGCTCACCCCGGAGCAGGCCCGCCGCATCGCCGAGCGGTTCTTCGGGGACCGCCGGCGCATCGAAGCCGAATGCCGCCGTATCCGCCAACTCGAGATCCGCCGTCGCCAAAGGAAAGAACACATGGACATCCTTCTCCGGGACCTCCGCTTCGCTGTCCGACACCTGCGCCGCCAGCCTTTCTTCAGCGGTCTGATCCTGCTCATGCTGGCCATCGGGATCGCCGGCAACACGGTCGTGT
>CAYUVJ010000254.1:0-4423 GCA_964447955.1 uncultured Gemmatimonadota bacterium | reverse complement strand
ACTTGGGACAATCGGCAGAGGAGGACTAGGCCCAGGTGAATACGTTGAACCAAGTGCAGTGACATTCAATAGCGGTTCCCACTTCATTACTGATCCGCGAATTAGACGAATTACTCAATTCATTATCAATGGTGATTTATTAAGTACCTATTCCGTTGCCGGAATCCCATATGACTGTGTCGTGTTCGGAGACAGTCTGATTGTAGCCACGACCGGGAGTGAGTTCTTGATTCAGGCTATCTCGTTGTCGGATGAGTTCGAGACAGTTGGAATACTCCGCAGAAATGATCCACTCATTGGTGACAGTCAAACTCCTTCCTCAAGTGCTTACCTTGATATCAACGGATCAAGATTGTACGCATTCTTCCGCCTATGGAACAAGATCGTGGAAATAGATCTTGATGCTCAAGAAGAGGTACCAAGGGTAATAGTGCCGTCTGGTCCTACCATAGAATCTCGAAGATCCGAGTTCCTTCGGAATAGTGGATCCCTGACCTCTGCTCCTGCATCGGCAGGGGCACCTTGGGTGGCATTCACCCAATTCAGTGTTCTTGCGACGGGGCATTTACTGCTGGAGACGGTCATCCCCGATCCCGATAGCCCCACTGGACGAATGTCGAGAGGAATCATCATAGATGCTCAGACCGGTCTGGAATCGGGATTACAGATCCGACCCGATATCTGGTCCTGCTGGGGACTCCGAAGTCTGAGCAGTGGTCATCTCGCATGGATCGACCAGGAGAAGATACAGATCCGCCTGTATGAGATGCCCCAAGCGATATTGGGACTTGACCGGATCATGGTCCCGTCAGGTGACGCTGACATGACTGCAAGAAATTCAAGTTTGTACTATCTGCTTCTGGGCCTTGCATCAGTCTGCCTATTGATCGGCTTGACCATAGGCATTCGTCGGATCGGCAAGTTCCATTCCCGGGCGTGAAGTCATCCAGGAGTTAGAGCGGTAACACCTGGAAGTCCGTCTGAAGGATGACGTCCCGATCCTGGTCAGAGAGCGGGTGGCCGACCATGAGTCCGACCGGGATCCGTCCAGCCTGGTCGAGTGATGATGTGCCATTGTCCTGCCTACGGGTGCAGGTGAAGGTCCCCTGGTCGATCAGCTCGTCCCCCTGGTAGACCTGGAGCCGGCCCGTCATCCGGTCCCCCTCGATGCTGCCGGTGACGAGGACATCGGGACCCGTCTCACTGAAGAAGAAGCGCACCGCATCCCCTTCCCGGTTGAACCCGGTGACGGGCCCCGAGGCGGTGTTCAACCCCGCGCGGACCGCCATCGTCCCCTTCCAGCTCGTCCCGTCCCGGGTCAGGACGAGTTTCATGGTGCCCGAGACCTCGTCGGATTCGAAGGTACCCTCCCAGGTCTCGGTGTAGGGGGTGTCGGCCCCGGCAGCCGGTGCTGTCCGCCGGCTGCCGGCGCAGCCGGACAGGACGATCGAGAGGGCGGCCATGACCGTCATCAGGGTCCCGGCCCGGAACGATGGACTGTGCTGGAGCGGCGGCATCATGGTCTCCCTTCGCAGTTGTGCGCCCGCCCCTCGGGTCGGAGGGGAGGCCTCCGGGTGTTTTCCACTAGACTATCTAGTGAACGTATGGACCGGACTGGAAGTTGCACCGCTCCGCGACCCACCATCCGGCCCGGGCACGGACTGTATCGCCTTGCATTATTAACGCACAACGTTATCATATGGACTGTGATCCGCGACTTCGCCGACAAAGAGACCGAGCGGGTCTTCCGCCGTCAGCGGGTCCCTTCTCTGGCTCCCGATCTACAGCGACGGGTTCATCGGAAGCTGCTCCTGCTCGATGCGGCAGAATCGCTGGAGGACCTGCGGGTGCCGCCCGGGAACCGTCTCGAGCTGCTGAGAGGAGACCGGAGCGGCCAGCACAGCATCCGGGTGAACGACCGATGGCGGATCTGTTTCCGTTGGGAGGGGGACGGCCCCCACGAGGTGGAACTCGTCGACTATCATCGAGGTCGAGTATGAGCAGAAAAGCACATGCCCCGATCCACCCCGGCGAGGTCCTGCGGGAGGAATTCCTCGTCCCGCTCGGGCTGAGTCAGTACCGGCTGGCCAAGGACCTCAATGTGCCGGTGCCCAGGATCAACGCTATCGTGAACGAGAAGCGGGCCATCACCGCGGATACGGCTTTGCGGCTGGCCCGATATTTCGGGACGACCGACCGCTTCTGGATGAACCTCCAGGTCCGATACGACCTGGAGGTGGAAAGCGATCAGCTGGGTGACCGTCTGAAGGATGAGATCCCGATCCTGGTCAAGGAGCGGTTGGCCGACTACCGGACCGACGAAGATCCGAACGGATGACGTCCTCCGGTCCTGTCATGAATCTGTCTCAACGGGCGTCTGTGAGAGGAGTCTTCATGCGATCGCTGTCCCCCATCCTGACCCTGGTTCTGACCGGGACCCTCCTGGTCCTGGCCCCGGCCCCCGCCGCCGCCCAGACCCCGGGCTTCGAGCGGCCGGTCTACGACACGGCGGCCGAGGCCTGGCTGACGGTGCCCGAACTGATGGAGCGGCTGAAGGGCTACGAAGTGGTCTACGTGGGGGAGACCCACACCGACTACGCCCACCACCTGGCCCAGTTCGAGGTCCTCAAAGCCCTGCGGGCGGCCAACCCCTCGCTGGTCATGGGCTGGGAGATGTTCCACTCCAGCCAGCAGCCTTTGCTGGACGCCTATATCCGGGGACTGCTGACCGAGATCGAGTGGCTGGATGCCGTCTACTGGGAGCAGACCTGGGGGCACGCCTATCCCTATTACAAGCCCCTGCTCGACTTCGCCCGGGAACGGCAGGTCCGGATCTTCGGCCTGAACGCCCCCCGGGAGGTCATCCGGGCGGTGCGTACCCTGGGCGACTCGGCCATGACCGAAGATCAGCGCTGGTGGCTCCCGGCCGGCTTCTTCCAACGTATCGACCTGCCCGAAGAGGAGGTCTACAAGGCCTGGTTCTTCGAGACCGCCCGGCACATGCCCAACGCCGACGACGCCCTCATGGAGGGGATGTTCGGGAGCCAGACCGCCTGGAACGAGGTCATGGCCTGGAACGTGGTGAAGGCCTTCAACATCATCCCCGACCCCCGTCTGCAGGTGCTGGTGGTGGTCGGGAGCGGGCACGCGGTCTTCGGCCAGGGCATCCCCACCCGCGTCCCGCTCTTCAAGCCGGGCACCACCCAGGCGGTGGTCCTGCCCCAGACCGGCGAGCGTGTCATGACCCGTGACGAGATTCTGGAGGAGGACCTGGCCCGCGAGGGGGACTTCCTCTGGTTCCTCCCCCCGGCCGGCGACCCCCCCGGGCTGGTGCGGGAGGAGGGTCCGGTAGGCATGCCTCCGGGAGGCCCGCCGCCCCCGGGCGACCGCTGAGAGCCTGACGGAGGGTCACCGACAGGACCCCAGCCAGGAAGGGGATGTGATGTCCGGATCCGGGAGTCGGAAGGAGGAGACCGACCGCACCCGCGCGCAGGCGGAGATCGAGGGCCTGCGCGAACAGATCCGGCACCACAACCACCGCTACTACGTCCTGGACGACCCCCTCGTCTCCGACGCGGAGTACGACCGGCTCTTCCGGCGGCTCCAGGAGCTGGAAGAGGCCTGGCCCGACCTGGTGGGCCCCGACAGCCCCACCCAGCGGGTGGGAAGCGCTCCCTCTGACCAGTTCGAGACCTACCGGCACGCCCTGCCCATGCTCAGCCTGGGCAACGCCATGGACGCCGACGAGCTCCGGGAGTGGTACGGGCGCACCCTGCGGGGGCTGGAGCTGGATCCCCCCGCCGAAGGAGCGCCGGGACCGATCGAGCTGGTGGCCGAGCCCAAGTTCGACGGGGCGGCCATCGAGCTGGTCTATGAGGAGGGGTCGCTGAAGGTCGGGGCCACCCGCGGGGACGGGGTGGTGGGGGAGGACGTGACCCCCAACGTGCGGACCATCCGCAACGTGCCCCTCCGCCTGCGCCCGCCCGGAAAGAAGGCCCGCCCGGTCCCCCGCCTGCTCGAGGTCCGCGGCGAGGTCATCATGCGGCGGGCCGACTTCGACGCCCTCAACAGGCGGCGCTCCGAGGCCGGCGAGCCCCTCTTCGCCAACCCGCGCAATTCCTCGGCCGGCTCCCTCCGCCAGCTCGACCCCCGGATCACCGCCGCCCGACCGCTGCTCTTCTATGCCTACGGCATCGGCCGGCTGGAGGGGGAGGGGGACCCGCCGGCGCGCCACAGCGAGGTTCTGGAGACCCTGCAGACCTGGGGCTTCAACGTGGCCGACCGCTGGCTGAGCACTTCCGAGATCGCCGCCGTCGAGGCCTTCCACGCCGGACTGCTCGAGACCCGGGAGAGCGGCCCCTACGAGATGGACGGCATGGTGGTGAAGGTGGATTCGCTCGAGCAGCGCGAGGCCCTGGGCCAG
>CAYUVJ010000253.1:0-4441 GCA_964447955.1 uncultured Gemmatimonadota bacterium | reverse complement strand
ACCGTCCCCGCTACAACGTCGTCCTCTAGGTCGACAAGCGGTACCCCTACCTCAAGCTCACCCGGGAGGACTTCCCGCGGCTCTTCAAGACCCGCGAACTGCAGGACGACGGCGCCCGCTACTACGGCCCCTATACCAGCGTCGGGGCCATGGAGCAGATGCTGAAGTCGATCCTGGCCATCTTCCCGCTGCGCACCTGTGACTACGAGATCCCCTTCACCGACCCGACCCTGCGGGAGTGTCTGGAGTACCACATCGGGCGCTGCCAGGCCCCCTGCACCCGGCGCCAGACCCGGGTCGAATACGACCGGCTGGTGGACGAGGTCGCCCTCTTCCTGGAGGGACACACCGGGGAACTCGTCGCCCGCCTGGAGCGGGAGATGGGGACCGCGGCCGGAGCCCGCAACTACGAGCGGGCGGCCCTGCTCCGCGACCGGGTTGCGGCCATCCGCCGGGCCACCGAGCGCCAGCGGGTGATCAGTGAACGGAAGGTGGATTTCGATGTCCTGGCCCTGGCCCGGGAGGGGGGGGAGGGGGTCGGGGTCATCTTCCAGGTACGCGAGGGGAAGCTGACCGGACGCGACACCTACGTGCTGGCCGACCCCATGGAGGAGGGGGAAGAGCGGCTGCTCGCCGAAATGGTCATGCGCCACTACCTGCGGGCCAGCCATGTCCCCCCCACCGTCTATCTGCCCCGCACCCATCCCGACCGGGAACTGCTCGCCGCGGCGCTCGGCCGCCGGGCAGGACGGAAGGTCCGGTTGGCCGCCGCCCGCCAGGGGGCGGCCGCAGAAGTGGCCGAACTGGCCGCCACCGACGCCCGCTTCCGCCTGCGCGATCGCCAGGTCCGCCGGGCCCAGCGTGGTCCCTGGATCCCCCAGGCGGTGTCCGCCCTGCAGGAGAGTTTCGACCTCCCGCGTCCCCCGCTGACCATAGAGGCCTTCGACGTGAGCCATCTGCAGGGGAAGGACGCGGTGGCCGCCCTGGTCCGGTTCCAGCGGGGAGAACCGCAGAAGAGCGCTTACCGACGCTTCAAGCTGGAGGAGGCCGCCGGTGGGGACGATCCGGCCGGCATCGCCGAGGCGGTCCGCCGCCGCTACGAGCGCCTGCTGGAGGAAGAGGGGGCCGAAGGGCTGCCCGACCTGGTCCTCATCGACGGCGGGGCCACCCAGCTGGCCGCGGCTTTGCGCGAACTCGACGCCCTCGGGCTCGACCGCCAGCGCCTGCCGGTGTTGGGACTGGCCAAGAGGCTCGAGGAGGTCTACCTGCCCGACGTGGAGGGTCCCCAGTCGCCGGGACGGTCCTCGCCGGCCATCCGCCTGCTGCAGCGGGTCCGGGACGAGGTCCACCGCGCCGCCGTGGGCTACCACCGCCAGCGCCGGGGGGGACGGGTCAGGGCGACCCTGCTGACCGAGGTGGAAGGGGTGGGTCCGGCCAAGGCCCGGGCCCTGCTCCAGGCCTTCGGCAGCGTCCACCGCATGCTGCAGGCGGGCCAGGAGGCCATCACCCGCACTCCGGGGATCGGGCCCGTCCTGGCCCGCCGGATCACCGACGCCATGGGGGAGGGGACCCGTGCCTGACCCCGACCGCGACCGCCTGGAGGCCTTCCTCGACCATCTGCGGGTGGAGCGAGACCTCTCCCCGAACACCGTGGCCGCCTACCGGCGTGACCTGACCCGCTATCTCGACCACCTGGCGGAATCGGGGGACTCCCTCGCAGCGGCCGGCCGGGAGGCCCTGGAGGCCTATGTGCGTCACCTGCGGGGCCTGGGACGGAGTCCCCGCACCATCTCCCGGGCCCTCTCGGCCCTGCGCACCTTCCACCGTTTCCTGCGCACCGAGGGGGAGATGGAGGGGGACCCGGTCCGGGACGTCGACCGCCCCCGGCTCTGGAAGAAGCTGCCGGTGGTCCTGGATGTCATCGAGATCGAACGTCTGCTGAGCGCCCCTGACACCACGAAGGACCTGGGGATCCGCGACCGGGCCCTGCTGGAAGTGGCCTACGGGGCCGGCTTGCGCGTCTCCGAACTGATCGGACTGCGCCGCCAGGACGTCGACCTCACCGAACGGCTGGTCCGGGTACTGGGCAAGGGACGCAAGGAACGGCTCGTCCCCTTCGGTCGCCCGGCCGCTGAGTGGACCCGCCGCTGGCTGGAGGGACCGCGTCCGCGGCTCCTGGAACGCCGGCCCGCCACCGATATCCTCTTCCTGAACGCACGCGGGAGCGGTCTGAGCCGGATGGGCTTCTGGAAGATCCTGCGCGGCCACGTCGAGACGGCCGGGATCTGCCGACACTGCTCCCCCCACACCCTGCGCCACTCCTTCGCCACCCATCTGCTGGAGGGGGGGGCCGACCTGCGGGTGGTGCAGGAACTGCTGGGACACGCCGACATCGCCACCACCCAGATCTATACCCAGGTGGACCGCTCCTACCTCAAGGACATCCACCGCACCTACCATCCCCGCGGATGAGCGCTCCCCCCGGACCCCTCCGGCCCCTCCCGGCGGCCGGCGACGACCTAGGTCCGCTGCTCTCCGAGCGGCTCGATCCGGACCGGCGGGCGGTCCTGGAACGAGCGGCTGCCCTGGCCCGCCGGCGAGGGGAACGCTGCGCCCTGGTGGGAGGGCCGGTGCGCGACCTGCTGCTCGCCCGGCCCGGCGGAGATCTCGACCTGGTGGTGGAGGGGGACGCCGCGGGCTTCGCGGCGGCCCTGGCCGGGACTGCCGGGCCCCGTCTCCGAATCCACGAACGCTTCGGCACGGCCACGATCCCTTTCCCCGACCCCCTCGGACCCCTCGACGTGGCCGGCGCCCGCACCGAGCGCTATCCCCGGCCGGGGTCGCTTCCCGTGGTGTCGCCGGCCGCTCTGGAGGAGGACCTGCTGCGCCGGGATGTCTCGGTGAACGCCCTGGCGGTCGAACTGACCGCGGGGGAGGGGGCCCGCCTGCTCGATCCCACCGGCGGACGGGACGACCTGGTCGCCGGCCGACTGCGGATCCTCCACCGCGACTCCTTCCGCGATGATCCCACCCGGGTGCTGCGGGTACTCCGCTATGCCGCCCGGCTCGGGTTCCACTTGGAGAAGGCCACCGCGGAGCGTCTCACCGCGGCGGTGGCCGGCGGGGCCCTGGCCACGGTCAGCGACCCCCGTCTGGCCCATGAGATCGAGCGTCAGCTGCTCGAAGCCGACCCTGTCCCGGGGCTGCGCGGCCTGGAGGGGGAAGGGGTGCTGGCCGACCTCTTCGGCTCCGACCACGCCCTGCCGGATGACCCCGAGGTCCTCTGGCGCCGGTTGGAGGAGGCCCGGGCCTGGTATCGCCGGCACGCGGCCGACCGCCTCGGGCCCGACCCCGGGCCGGCGCCGCCGGGTTGGCTCCTGCTGACGCTCCAGTTGGTTCCCGGGCGCCGGCAGGAAGTACTGGCGCGGTTCCAACCCGGCTCGGAAGCCCTGATCGCGTTCCGGGAGCTGACCGGCCGCACCACCACCCTGCTTCATCTCCTGGAGCGCCTCTACCAGGGTTCCGACAGCGTCCTCTACGATGCGCTGAGGGGTCTCGGTCCCACTGCCCTCGTTCACCTCCTGACCCTGACGGCGGAGGTCACTCCCCGCCGACGCCTGGCCCACTGGCTGGAAAACCTGCTCGGGGTCTCTGCCTGGGTGAATGGTCACGACCTGGAAACGCTGGGGGTCCCGCCCGGTCCCCGCCGGGGGGAGATCCTCGAACGGCTCTTCCACGCCCAACTCGACGGACGTCTGACCGATAGGGAAGCCGCTCTGGCCGAAGTCCGGCTCATGGTCGGTGAAAGTTCGGCCGAAGGCGGTTGACCCGGCTGGACTCCTCACCCAAGTTGCCGCCATGCCTAACGACCTTACCGGACTCTTCAGCCGGCTGCTCATCCTGCTGCCCCCCCTGCTGGCCGCCCTGGTGCTCCACGAGTGGGCTCATGCCTGGGCCGCCGACCGGCTGGGCGACCCGACCGCGCGTCTGCGGGGAAGGCTCTCGCTCAACCCGCTCGTCCATCTCGACCCGCTCGGCACCCTGGTGCTGGTCATCACCCAGCGGTTCGGCTGGGCCCGGCCGGTGCCGGTCGACGTGCGTAACCTGCGCAACCCCCGCCGCGACCTCTTCTGGATCGCCAGCGCCGGGCCGGCCGCCAACCTGGTCCAGGCCCTGGCCCTCGGCCTGGTGATCCGCCTGGTCGGTCCGGAGGGCATCGGGCCCGGTCTGGCCTACCTGGGAGGACGCCTGCCGGACGATGTGACCGGTTTGCTACTGGCCATGGTGGCCCTGGGCTTCGCGATCAACCTGGTGCTGGCCTGGTTCAACCTGCTCCCGGTGCCGCCGCTGGACGGTTCCCGCCTCGTGATGCGCTTTCTGACCCCGGAAGCCACCCGCCTCTACGCCGCCGCCTCCCCCTGGCTGATGGGGGGGTTGCTCT
>CAYUVJ010000252.1:0-4446 GCA_964447955.1 uncultured Gemmatimonadota bacterium | reverse complement strand
CCCCCCATCAGACTGGTCCCCCCCACCACCACCGCGGCGATGGCGTCCAGTTCATACATGGTCCCCACCTTCGGGTCACCCGAACCGAGCCGGGCGGCCAGCAGCAGCCCGCCCAGGGCGGCACAGGCCCCGGCCAGCGTGTAGACCCCCAGCTTGACCCGTCCCACCCGCACCCCGCTCAACCGGGTGGCCTCCTCGTTGCCCCCGACGGCATAGACCCGCCGTCCGAAGACCGTCCGGCCCAGCAGCAGCGCGGTGAGCGCGACCACCAGGGCGGCTGCCAGTACCGGGATGGGGAGCGGACCCAACCGGCCGTTGCCCAGCCAGACGAATCCCTCGGGCAGGCCCCCGATGCTCATCCCGCCGGTGTAGAGGTAGGCCAGGCCCCGGGCCGCCGTCATGGTCGCCAGGGTGGCGATGAAGGGGGCCACCCTCAGCCAGACGATGGCCGCCCCGTTGGCCAGACCCAGCAGGGCCCCCACTCCGACCGCCGCGGCCGCGGCCAGCGGCAGGGGGACCCCCTTGGCCACCAGGTCGGCTCCCACCACCCCGGCCAGGGCCAGCACGCTCCCGACGCTCAGGTCGATGCCGGCGGTCAGGATGACCAGGGTCATCCCGGAGGCCAGGATGAGGTTGACCGAGATCTGGAGCAGTACGTAGACCAGGTTGCGCCCGGTCAGGAAGGTGTGGTCGGGGGTGGCGATGGTCAGGAAGACACAGAAGATCACGAAGGCGCCGATCAGTCCCCAGCGGCGTCCGGCCAGTCCCTTCCAGGTTGCAGGGATCCTCATCGTAACGTCCTCATCTTCTCCTCGTTCTTCTCGCGGGACCGCTTGTCCCCATGACCCATCGCCAGGTGGAGGAGCTGTTCCTGGTCAGCGTCCGAAGCCGCCGTCTCCCCGGTGACCCGGCCTTCGTGCATGACCACGATCCGGTCGGCCATGCCCAGGACCTCGGGCAGGTCCGAGGAGATCATGAGCACCGCCACCCCGCGGCGGGCCAGCCCCTCGATCAGTTCGTAGATCTCGTAGCGCCCCCCCACGTCCACCCCCCGGGTCGGCTCGTCCACGATGAGCAGACGGCAGTCCCGGAGCAGCCAGCGCGCCAGGGCGACCTTCTGCTGGTTACCGCCGGAGAGCTGGGCCACCTGCTGGTCACATCCGGCGGTCCGGATGGCCAGCCGCTCGATCTGGTCGACGGCATCACGGCGTTCACGGGCGATGTCGATGAGACCTCCCGGCCCGGCGTATTCGCGCAGATGCGGGAGGGTCAGGTTGGCCAGCACGCTCATCGAGGTGACCAGACCCTCGGCCTTGCGGTCCTCGCTCACCCACCCTACCCCGGCCTGGACGGCCTCCCGAGGGTGACGGAAGCGGACCGCTCTGCCTTCCAGGCGGACGGTGCCGGCCGGATAGGGCTCGACCCCGAAGAGGGCCCGTCCCACCTCGGTGCGTCCCGCCCCCACCAGTCCGGCCAGGGCCACCACCTCGCCGGCCCGCACGGAGAGGTCGACCCGGTGGACGCGGGGAGGCTGTTCCAGCCCGACGACCTCCAGGACCACCCGGCCGGGCTCGCGCCGCTGCTCCGGGAACAGTCGATCGAGGGAGCGTCCCACCATGGCCCGCACCAGCCCGTCCCGGTCGAACTCAGCGGTGTGACCGTCGGCCACCACCGCCCCGTCCCGCATCACCACCACCCGGTCGGCCAGCCGGAAGACCTCTTCCAGCCGATGGGTGATGTAGACGACCGCTTTCCCTTCGGCCGCCAGCTGTCCCACCACGGTGAAGAGTCGTTCCGCTTCGCGGTCGGAGAGGGCGCTGGTGGGTTCGTCCATGATGACCACCCGGGCCTCCACGGCCAGGGCCTTGGCGATCTCGACCAATTGCTGTTCGGCCACCGAGAGGGTCTCGACGGGCACCTGCGGGTCGATCCCCCCTTCCAGGCCGGCCAGCAGGTCGACCGCCTCGGTGTGCTGGTACTCGAAGTCGACGAAGAGACCCCGTCGGCGCTCCCGGCCGAGGGCGATGTTCTCGGCCGCCGAGAGCGGACCGACGAGGTTGAGTTCCTGGTAGATGAGGCTGATGCCGAGCCGGCGCACCGCTCCCGGGTCGCCCAGAGGAAGCGGCCGTCCATCGAGCAGTACCTGCCCGGCGTCGGGGCACAGTGCCCCCGCGACCGCTTTCATCAGGGTGGATTTGCCGGCCCCGTTCTCCCCCAGCAGGGCGGTCACCCGGCCGGCCTCGAGGGAGAGGTCGACCCCGGTCACCGCCTGCACCCCGCCGAAGGCGTGTCGCAGTCCGCGGATCTCGAGTCGGGTACCGGGATCCGGACCCACCTCGGCCGGGACCGGGTCGGGAGTCACCGTGGGTGGACCGGTCATGCGCTCAGAGGCCGCTGGGCGGGGTGCGCTGCTCCTCCAGCAGACTCTCCCGGGTGACCAGACCGACGTCGACCGGCTGGAACGGGGCGACCGCCTCGCCCTTCAGGTGCGCGGCCACCGCCTCGATGACCCGCCGCCCGATGTCCCGGGGATACTGCACCACGTCGGCCTTGAGCGGTCCCCCCTCGAGGATGGCGGTCCGGGCCTCCGGGATGGCGTCGTAGCCGACCACGACCACGTCCAGGCGGCCGAGCCCTTTGAGGGCCTGCACCACCCCCAGCGCGGTCTCGTCGTTGATGGCGAAGATGCCGCCGATCTCAGGATGGGCCTGGAGCATCCCGGTGGCCACGTCCAGGGCCAGGTCCCTCCGGCCCAGGGCCGGCTGGCGGGCGACCAGGTTGAGACCCGGTTCATCGGCGAGCGCCTCCAGGAACCCCCGGACCCGGTCCTGGACGCTGGTCACCTCGGGGTGGTCCACGATGGCCACCGCACCGCTCCCGCCGAGCTGCTGAGCCAGAAAACGGCCGGCCAGCCGTCCCCCCTGGACGTTGTCGCTGGCCACGTGGGCGACCACGGTGACTCCCTCGGCGGCGATGTCGGCGGTGAAGACGGCCACTCCCTCACGGGTGGCCCGCTCCAGTGCCTGGGCGATCCCGCGGGAGTCGACCGGGCAGGCCACCACCGCCTTAACCCCGCGGACGATGAAGTTCTCGATCTGGGCCGTCTGGGCGGCCAGGTCCTTCTCGGCCGACTGGACCAGCAGCCGGATCCCGGCCTGGGCGGCCGCCTCCCGCATGCCCGCTTCCAGGTCCTGGTAGAAGAAGTCCTGCTTGTTCAGCAGGGTCACCCCGACCAGCGGTCCCTCCCCGCCCCCGCTGCTGCAGGCGGCCAGAAGGCCCGTACCCCCCAGCGTCAACACGACCGTCCCGCCGACGGCCAGGGCGACCGTCAGGGCGGCCGCGAGGCCGTTCCGGATACCCGACATCCTCCGCAGCGACTCCTTCATGTGGTCAGTCCGATCTCGTGGTTCAGGATGAAGACGAAGGTCCAGGTGGCCTCGACCATGTCCCGGGCCCGGTAACGCACGGCATGGGCGTCGATGCGCTCGAAGAGGGGTAGATAGGCCAGCACGACGAGCAGCAGGGTGATCGTGCGCCTCATGGTGCCTCTCCTCGGGTTTTCGCTCAGAACTCGGTCTTCGCCCCCCCGTTCATCTTCTCGTACTCCTTCAGGATGACGTCTACGACCTCCTGGGGGGAGTCGGTGAGTACCATCAGGTCGATGTCCTCGGGGGCGATCTTGCCCTCGGCCAGCATCCGCGCACGGATCCAGTCGAACAGACCGGACCAGTACTCCGAACCGAACATCACCAGCGGGAAGTTCTGGATCTTACCCGTCTGTTTGAGGGTCAGCGACTCCATCAACTCGTCCATGGTGCCGTACCCGCCGGGGAAGATCACGTAACCCTGAGCGTACTTCAGGAACATCGTCTTGCGGGCGAAGAAGTATCGGAACTCCAGCGGCAGGTTGACGTACTCGTTCATCTTCTGCTCGAAGGGGAGTTCGATACCCAGGCCGACCGAGACGGCACCGGCCTCGGCCGCCCCGCGGTTGGCCGCTTCCATGATCCCCGGGCCGCCCCCGGTGATGATGGTGAACCCCTTCTCTCCGAGCAATCGAGCCGTCGTCACGGCCTGCTGGTACACGGGATCGTCGGGCTCGGTCCGGGCCGACCCGAAGATGGTCACCGCCGGCCCCAGCTCGGCCATGTCGTCGAATCCGGCCACGAACTCGCCCATGATCCGCAGTACCCGCCAGGGGTCGGCCCGGATCCAGTCGGGACTCTCTTTGACCGGAGCCGTCAGCAGGTGCTCGTCCTTGGTCTTGCGGACTATGGGTTTCTCCTTATTCGCCATCGCTCTCCTACCGTCCTCGCGCAGGTGTTCACGGATGTCGCGGGAACGCCGTCGCCGGCCCTCCCCGGGGGAATAACGATACCACTTCATGCGCTCCCGGAAAGCACGTAAGTTGGTTCCCAACCGCCGCCACCGGAACCGGCACCACAG
>CAYUVJ010000251.1:0-4448 GCA_964447955.1 uncultured Gemmatimonadota bacterium | reverse complement strand
TGTGGCGCAGGGTGTGGGGGCTGACCCGACCTCGCTGGCTGGTCGTGGCCAGGGTCTTTCGAACCATCCGCTGCACGCTCCGCCCACTCAGCCGTCCCCCCCGGCGGTTGAGCCAGAGGGCCCCGGGATCCTCATCTCCGGTCTCCGTCAGTCTCCTGCGACGCTCGTCCAGCCAGCGATCCAGGGCTTCGGACGCCGGTCCCCCGAAGGGCACGATGCGTTCCTTGCGTCCCTTGCCGCGCACCCGCACGGTGCGGTCGCGGCGGTCGAGGTCGGTCAGGTCCATCCCGACCAGCTCGGCCAGACGGACCCCAGTCCCGTAGAGGAACTCCAGGATGGCGAGATCGCGGGCCGTATTGAAGGAGTCGGCCCCCTCGGGGGGGGTCAGGGCGGCGAAGACCTCGTCCCGGCTCAGGGTCTCGGGGAGGTGGCGGGTGGTGCGGGGGGACTGCAGGACCCAGGAGGGGTCCTCGGATATCCGTCCGCTGCGGTGGAGCCAGCGGAAGTAGGCCCGCAGGCTGGCCAGCTTGCGGGCCACGGTGCGGGAGGCGTAGCCGCGCTGGCGCAGGGTACCCAGGAAGGCGCGCACCAGGGTGTGGTCGACCTCGGAGGGCCGGGGTTCCGCTCCGGTCCGGGAGGCCACCCAGGCGGCGAACTGCCGCACGTCCTTGCGGTAGGCGGTCACCGTGTGGGTCGAGAGCCCGCGCACCGCAGCCAGGTGCTCGGCGAAGGCCGCCACCGTGTCACGGATCGTGCCGCTCATCACCCCTCCGTCCCCGCCGCTCTCAGTCTTCGTCGGGACGCAGCACCGCCTTGCACTTCGGACAGTGGAGGTGGTCGCCCTCGGTGCGGTTGGAGCGCTCCACCAGGATTGGATACTCGCACACCGGGCAGGCGCGGGCAACCGGCCGGTCCCAACTGGCAAACTTGCAGTCGGGATATCCGGTGCAGGAATAGAATACCCTCCCCTTGCGGGAGCGCTTCTCGGCCAGCGGTTTCCCGCAGTCCGGGCAGTCCACTCCGATGAGCAGGGGACGGGTCCCCTTGCACTCCGGATAGCGGGTACAGGCCAGGAAGCGGCCGAAGCGGCCGTTCTTGACCGTCATCTCCGCATCGCACTCGGGACAGCGCACCCCCTCGGGGACCGCGCCATTGAGCGCTTCCTCCTCCTCGGGCAAAGGACGGGTCTGCTTGCACTCGGGCCAGCCGCTGCAGGCCAGGAAACGGCCTCGCCGACCCCATTTGACCACCATGGGCTTCCCGCACACCTCGCAGACCTGGTCGGTGCGCTCCTGGAGCCCTTCCTTGATCTCCGGGATGCGGACGGCCGCCGCCTCGAGGTCGCGGCGGAAGGGCTCGTAGAACTCCTGCAGGACCTGACGGAAGGAGTCCTGTCCCGATTCGATCCGGTCGAGTTCCTCCTCCATGCGGGCGGTGAAGGCGACCTGGAAGATGTCGGGGAAGAGTTCGACCAGCAGGGTGTTGACTTTTCGGCCCAGGTCGGTCGGCACGAGACTGCGTTCCTGGCGTTCCACGTACTTGCGGTCGAGCAGGACCGAGATGATCTGGGCATAGGTGGAGGGACGGCCGATGCCGTCCTGCTCCAGTTCCCGGACCAGGCTGGCCTCGGTGAACCGGGCCGGCGGTTTGGTGAAGTGCTGCTCCTGGTCCAGCTCCTGCAGGGACGCCTCGGCTCCCGGGGCGAGACCGGCCGGGAGTTCCCGGTCGTCTTCCTTGCCGTTCTCGTCACTCCCCTCACGGTAGAGGGTCAGGTAGCCATCGAAGGTCACCACCGACCCGGTACTGCGGAAGACCAGCCGTCCCCCTTCGGTCAGCACGGTCGTCCCCTCGTACTCGGCCGGGGACATCTGCGAGGCCAGGAAGCGGTTCCAGACCAGCTGGTAGAGCCGCTGCTGGTCCCGGTTCAGGAAGCCCCTGGTCGACTCCGGGGTCCGCTCCAGGTCGACCGGACGTACGGCCTCGTGGGCATCCTGGGCCCCCTTGCGGGAGCGGTAGCGGCGCGGACGGGCCGGCAGGAAGTCGGGACCGTGGACCCGGCCGATGTGTTCCCGGGCCGCGGTGAGGGCCTCGTCGGAAACCCGGACCGAGTCGGTCCGCATGTAGGTGATGAGGGCGACCGAACCCTGTCCGGGGACCTCCACTCCCTCGTAGAGCTGCTGGGCCAGGGCCATCGTCCGCTTGGCCGAGAAGCCGAGCTTGCGGGCGGCCTCCTGCTGCAGCGTGCTGGTGATGAAGGGGGGAGGCGGGTTGCGGCGCCGGGCTTTGCGCTCGACCGAGGCGATCCGCCAAGTCTGGGCACGGGCCTCTTCGGCCAGGGCGGCCGCAGCGGCCTGGTCGGCCACCTCGGCCTTCTGACCGTCGATGCGGTCGAGGACGCCGGGATAGACCGCTGTGCCGCCCGCGGCGGCGGTTTCGAAGCGCGCCTCCAGGGTCCAGTACTCCCGGGGCGCGAAGGCCTCGATCTCGGCCTCCCGCTCGCTGATCAGGCGCAGGGCGACGCTCTGCACCCGGCCGGCCGAGAGTCCCCGGTAGAGGGCCTTCCAGAGCAGCGGACTGACCTGGTAGCCGACCACCCGGTCGAGGACCCGGCGGGCCTGCTGGGCGTCCACCTTGGGCCAATCGATATCGGTGGTATGCTCCAGGGCCTCCTGTACGGCCCGCTTGGTGATCTCGTTGAAGGTCAGGCGCCGGAAGCGGGGATTGGAGGCCGGGTCCTTCTCCCCCATCGCCACCGCCACGTGCCAGGCGATGGCCTCCCCCTCCCGGTCGGGGTCGGTGGCCAGATAGACGGTCTCGGCCCCCTCGGCCGCCTTCTTCAGGGCGCTCACCGTCTTCGACTTGCTGCGCAGGGCGACGTACCTGGGCTGGAAGGTCCCCCCCTCGAGGTCTACTCCCAGGTCCTTCTGAGGCAGGTCACGCACATGACCCATGCTGGCCAGCACCTTGAAGCCCCGACCCAGGTATTGCTCGATGGTCCGGGCCTTGGCCGGTGATTCCACCACCACCAGGGAACGACCGCTCCGGTCTTTGCTTTCCAACACAACTCCTCCTCACGGGGACTGTTGCGGGGCCGCCAGGCCCATTGCGTCCAGGGGGGCCAAGATAGGAGGCCGCCGGGCGGGCGGCGCAAGTCTATTCCTCTATCGCCCTGGGGCCGGGGGAGTCCTGGTTCCCCAGGAACCAGAACTGTCCGTCCAACCGGTCCCACTCGCTCCAGCGACGCTCCTGACCCTCGTGACGGGAGCGGATGTCCCGGAAAGTGGCGACCCGGGAATCGAGCGAATCGAGGGCGTAGAGGACCAGAGCCTCGAGGGTCATGGGGGTGACCGGGGAGGCGTGCTCCAGCCGTCCCTGGTGGCTCAGGATGAGGTGGCTGAGGTGTATCAGGACGGGTTCGGGAAAGTCGGCGACCTGTCCGGCGGCCTGGCGCACCAGCCGCTCCCCGATCACGATGTGGCCGACCAGCCGGCCCTCGTCGGAGTAGTCGATCACCACGTCCATCCGGTACTCGTAGATCTTGCCGATATCGTGCAGCAGGGCGGCGGTCACCAGCAGGTCGCCGTCCAGTTCGGGGTAGAAACCGGCGCAGTAGCGGGCGTGCTCGGCCATGTTGAGGGAGTGTTCGGCCAGCCCCCCCACATAGGCCTGGTGCCGCAGTTTGGCGGCCGGGGCGCGCAGATAGGCCTCCCGCAGCCCGTCGTCGTCGAAGAGCCGGTCGAGCAGGGCCTTCAGATGAGAGGTGGTCACTCCGGCCCGGACCTGCTCGAGCCGGGCAGCCAGCACTTCCCGGTCCTGGGGCCCTGCGGCCACGAAGAACTCGGGGGGGACGGTCCCGGTGACGGTCTCCAGCTCGTCGATCTTGATCTGCAGGCTGCCCTGGTAGGCGTCGACCTGCCCCCGGATGCGTACCACCCCACCTTCCGGGATCCGGTCGGCCAGATGGGCATGGTCCCAGCCGACCGCGCCGATGCGGCCGGTCCGGTCGGAGAGGTCGAGGGTCAGGAAGGGCTCCCCGGTGCGGCGGGGACGGGTCCCCGCCCGCAGGACGGCGAACAAGCCGTCCACCCCCCGCCCGGCCCGCAGGTCGACGATCCAGTCACCCTTCTCCGGTTGGGGCCCCGAATAGAGGTCCATCTGGTCGACCCGGGTCATGCCCTCGCTCCTCCCGGCCGTCCGGCCGGTGCTTCAATGACGCTCCAGATCGTAACTCTGGCCTTCATGGGGGACTTGGACCCGCCGGAAGCCCTCGCTGCGGAGGGTAGCGGCGAAGGCCAGGCTCTGGGGCTCGTCGCCGTGGACGAGGTAGACGGGGGCGGCGCCGCGGGCGAGCTGCGCCTCGAGCTTGTCGGGATAGAGTCTCACGGGCGCGGTAGCATACCCGCTTCCACCGACCGCCCCCGGAGGCCGGGACCTTGTCAGCGCTTCCC
>CAYUVJ010000250.1:0-4463 GCA_964447955.1 uncultured Gemmatimonadota bacterium | reverse complement strand
CGCCCGCCGAGCAGGTGGCCTGCGAGAGTGACGCGCTGGCGGCGGCCGCGTCGGCCGGCCGGCCCGCCCCTTCGAGGGCCTGGGGGAGCAGCCAGCGGGCCTCTTCGTCCAGCGCCGGGGGGAGTCCCCGGTCGATCTGGGAGCGCAGCTGTTCGGCGGCCAGGTCGTAGAGACCGTCATTGAAAAGGGAGCGGGCGAACCGCAGGGGGTCGTCCTGGGTGATGGGCCGATCCGCCTGCTGAGGAACGGACATTGCTGCCGCAGGGACGGGGGACCAGCACACGAGCAGCAGCGGCTGCAGCACCACGAGGGTGCTGGGACGGCCTGGGTGTGCGGTCCGGCGCATGGTCGGGGACGCCTCCTTGCGGGGTGGTCCCGTCCCGCCCACGCTGAGCGGGGAACCCTCAAAGCTACGTACGGCCTTCCGGAGCCGTCAAGATATGGTAATCGCGGAATCCATTGAATCCCAGCGGGACCGGTCCCGTATCCTTCCCGGATGCGGGACCGATCCCGCCGACCACACCGACCCGAGGAGGACGCAGGATGCTGATCACCACCACACCCACCGTCGAGGGACGCCCCATCGACAAGTACCTGGGGATCGTGACCGGTGAGGCCATCATGGGCACCAACATCGTCCGCGATATGTTCGCCGGCATCCGGGACATCGTCGGGGGGCGCTCGGCCACCTACGAGAAGGCCCTGCTGGAGGCCCAGAAGGTCGCTCTCGAGGAACTGGAGCACCGGGCCGGGCAGGTCGGGGCCGACGCCGTGGTCGGAGTGGACCTGGACTACGAGGTACTGGGACAGAACAACGGCATGCTGATGGTCACGGCCAGCGGGACGGCCGTCAAGCTGAGCGCCCGCTAGGACCCGCCCGCCTGCCGGTCCGGCCGGACCCGATCGTCCCGGCCGACACGGGCCGCCTTCGCGGCTCGCACTGGTCCCGGGCCGGTCCTCGCCCGCGGCTCACACTGGCCCCGGGGTCCGGAGCCGGAGTAGACTCCCCCCTGCCCATCCGTCCCATCACCCGGCCCCGTCCGGGTCCGAACCGGGGGATCTCCCATGCCCGTCTCCAGGTCTCGCTCCGTCCTGACCGTCCTCTCCGCCCTGGCCCTGGTCACCTCCGCCATCCTGCTCATCCGGCCGGCGGTCACCACCGGCACCACGGCCTCGCCCTCCGCTGCGGCCGCCGGGCTGCGCTTCGAGGTCGCTTTCAGCCCGGAGGCCCTGGGCGAGCCCGTCACCGGACGGGTCTACGTGGCCATCGCCCAGGCCGGCGGCCGACGGGATCCCATCCGGGGAGCCGGACCGACCGGCAACCCTCTCTTCGGCGTGGATGTCACCGACCTGGCCCCGGGCCGGGCCGTGGCCATCGACGGTGCGGTCGCCGGACACCCGCTGGCGAGCCTGGATGAGCTGCCGGCCGGTGAGTACATGGTCCAGGCCTTCGTCAACCGCTACACCCGCTTCCCCCGCGCCGACGGCCACAGCGTCTGGCTGCACATGGACCGGTGGGAGGGACAGCACTGGCAGCGCTCCCCCGGCAACCTCTTCAGCCAGCCGGTCCTCCTCACCCTCGACCCGGCCCGCGGGGGCACCTTCCGTCTGGTCTGCGACCAGGTGGTCCCGGAGATCGAGGTCCCGGCCGACACCGAGTACGTCCAGCGCTTCAAGATCCGCAGCCGGATCCTCTCGGAGTGGTGGGGCCAGCCCATCGAGCTGGGGGCGACGGTCCTGCTCCCCAAGGACTACGCCGACCACCCCGAGGTCTCCTACCCGGTCAACTACATCCAGGGACACTTCTCGGCGGGGGCGCCCGGCGGGTTCGGCCGGGGCGGAGCGTTCGACGACTTCTGGCTGGCCGAGGACACCCCCCGCTGGATCTGGGTCACCCTCCAGCACCCCTCCCCTTACTACGACGACTCCTACGGGGTGGACTCGGAGAACAACGGTCCCTTCGGGCGGGCGATCACCGAGGAACTCCTCCCCGAGATCGAGCGCCGCTACCGCATTATCCGGGAGCGCTGGGCCCGCAAACTCTCCGGGGGTTCCACCGGCGGATGGATCGCCCTGGCCCACCAGGTCTTCTACCCCGACCTCTACGGCGGGGTCTGGGCCAGCTGTCCCGACCCGGTCGACTTCCGCTACCACCAGATCGTGGATATCTACGAGGACGACAACGCCTACTGGATCGACAACGGCTGGATGAAGATCGAACGCCCCAACCAGCGGACCCCCGACGGGACCATCCGCTCCATGATGAAGGACGAGAACCACTATGAACTGGCGGTGGACGACCGGTCCCGCTCAGGGGGGCAGTGGGACATCTGGGAGGCCACCTTCTCCCCGGTCGGCCCCGACGGATATCCCCGGCCCATCTGGGACAAACGGACCGGGGCCATCGACCACGAGACGGCGGCCTTCTGGCGGGAGCACTACGACCTGCGCTACATCCTGGAGAGGGACTGGGTTCGGCTGGGACCGAAGCTGGCGGGTCTCCTCCACATCTACGTGGGCGAGATGGACTCCTTCTACCTCAACAACGGGGTGGTCCTGCTCGAGGAGTTCCTGGAATCGACCACCGATCCCTACTACGCCGGGGTGGTCGCTTACCAGCCCCGGGCCCCGCACTGCTGGGGCCCGCGCGGGGTCGAGGTGGTGGCGTTGATGACGGCCCACATCGAGGCGCACGCACCACGCGGCGCCGACCTGAGGAGCTGGCGCTACCGCTGAGTCGCAAAGCTAGTACTTCCGCTGATTTCTGTTTATTCATACTTTAGGGTCTGATATACAGTCGGTGCGGACTCATCTCTTTGTGCCGTCGTTCACTTGTCGGGCCACGGTGCGCGACCATCGTCGCGGGACCGTGGAACCCCGCTGGACGACGGACCACGATGTCCGCTCGAGACATCATCGGCGCGAGCACTCACCGAAGGAGTCGGGACCCATGGCAGTGGAACACATCCACGATGTTCTCATCTTCGGGACCGGTCTGGGGGGACTGCGCGCGGCGGTCGAGATCGCCCGCCGCTCCGAGGGCAAGGTCGACATCGGCCTGGTCAGCAAGGTCCAGATCATGCGATCCCACTCGGTCTGCGCAGAAGGCGGCAGCGCCGCGGTACTCTATCCGGAAGAAGGGGACTCCCTCGATCTGCACGCCTGGGACACGATCAAGGGGTCGGATTTCCTGGCGGACCAGGACGTCGTCGACCGCTTCGTGCAGAACGCTCCAAAAGAACTGCTCCAGCTCGACCACTGGGGTATCCCCTGGTCGCGCGACGAAGACGGCAAGATCCTGCAGCGGCCGTTCGGGGGGCATTCCTACCCCCGGGCCACGATGGCCGCCGACAAGACCGGCTTCTTCGAGATGCAGACCCTCTACGACACCCTGCTGCAGTACAAGAATTTCCAGCGTTACGACGAGGTGTTCGTTACCGGGATACTTATGGACGGCGAGAACTTCGCCGCCCTGACCGCCATCGACGCCCTTTCGGGGGAACTGCTGGTGCTGCGCGGCAAGGCGCTCATCATGGCCAGCGGCGGGGCCGGGGCCCTTTACGGCTTCACGACCTACTCGCAGACGGTCACCGGCGATGGCCTGGTCTACGCGCTGCGCACCGGGAAGATGCCGCTCGAGGACATGGAGTTCCTGCAGTTCCACCCCACCGGGCTGGTCCCCAGCGGTATCCTGATGACCGAGGCCTGCCGCGGTGAGGGGGGCTACCTGCGCAACGGTGAGGGGGAGCGCTTCATGGAGCGCTACGCGGCCGGCAAGATGGAGCTGGCCCCCCGCGACATGGTCTCCCGCTCCGAGCAGACCGAGATCCTGGAAGGACGCGGGATCGAGGGCTCCGACGGGATCGGCCACGTCTGGCTCGACCTCACCCACCTGGGAGCCGACAAGATCAACTCGGCCCTGCCGCTGATCCGTGAGGTCACCATGAAGTTCCTGGGGCTCGATCCCATCACCACACCCATCCCGGTCCGCCCGGTGGCCCACTACTCGATGGGGGGTGTGGAGGCCGACATCAACGGCCACACCCGGGTCCCGAACATCTGGGTAGCCGGCGAGGTGGGCTGCCTCTCCATGCACGGCGGCAACCGGCTGGGCAGCAACTCCACCGCCGAGTGCCTGGTCTGGGGCGCCATCAGCGGGAAGGAGGCCACCAAGTTCCTGCAGAACGGGGCTGAACTCGGCAGCGTCCCGCAGGATGAGGTGGCCGCCATGGAGAAACGCCTCTTCGAGGAGATGCCGGCATGGAACGGACCGGAGGACCCCTACGCCATCCGGCGCGAAATCCGGATCATGATGCAGAAGCACATGGGGGTCTTCCGGACGGGCGAGCTGATGGAGGAAGGCCTGAGCAAGCTGGCCGACTGTCGCCGCCGTTTCGCTGACATCCACATCAAGGACACCACCCGCCGCTACAACACCAACCTCTTCCACGTGCTCGAGCTGG
>CAYUVJ010000249.1:0-4491 GCA_964447955.1 uncultured Gemmatimonadota bacterium | reverse complement strand
GCAGCAGCAGGGTCCCCACGAAGAGCAGTCCCAGGTTCAATCCCTCGACGACCCGTCCCCAGAGTCCCGGGCGGACCAGGCCCAGACAGGCCAGCCGGCGTTCCGCCCGACCGGTGATGGCAACGGCTCCCCCGGGCAAGGCCGGGCGGTCGGTCGGCGCCTCCAGCCAGAAGTAGAACTCGTCGGCCCCGGTGACGCCCCACCAGCCGCGCCGGTACCAGGCCCCGGACGCTCTGCGTTCCACCAGCGCG
The DNA here is from genome assembly GCA_964447955.1 of uncultured Gemmatimonadota bacterium. GTDB lineage: Bacteria > Blakebacterota > Blakebacteria > Blakebacterales > CAYUVJ01 > CAYUVJ01. Next base: position 4,240 of record CAYUVJ010000249.1, on the reverse strand, counting down.
GAGACCACCGGCGAGGGGACCTCGGCCGCCTCCGGTGCGAGTCGGGTGGTGCGCGGTTCCGCCAGCAGGCGATAGGCCTCGTCGTAGATCCTCACGAAGAGCCCGCCGGAGAGACGGCCGGCCCGCTCCACCTCTCCCCCACGGTCGGACACGCTCCAGAGCCGTTCCTCCCCGCTCGCCAGGAACCCCAACGGACGACGCTGGGCGGCCAGCAGGAGGGCGCCTCCCGCACCCCGGTCGGGGACGCTGATGAAGAGTGTCTCCTCGCCGAAGAATCCGGGCGCCCCGCCGGTCAGGGCGATCCGCCCCTGCCCGGAAGTGACGGTCGTGAGCAGTTCGGCGGCCGGCGGCGCCGCGAAGAGGTCCGAGGCGGTGACGAACCCGCTGCGTAGATGTCCGTCTGCATCCACCACCTGGATCCCGCTGGCCAGTTCGCTCCCGGCCAGACCGAGTCCTCGCCACAGCAGGTAGGCGGACCGGTCAGGACCGGTCAACGGACCGGTGCCGGGGTCCGGTTCCCGGGCGGCGGCCTCGAGCCGTTCACGGATCCTTCCGACCTGACCAGTATCGAGGCCGACCCCGCTGCCGCTGAGTCCTTCGGCGAAGGTGGCGACCGTCCGATGGGTGAGCAGCCGTCCCAGTTCCCACTTCAGAGGCAGGTGGACCAGGGCCCCGGCCAGAGCCAGGGCGGTCAGGAAGGCGGGGACACTGCGGCCCAGAGGATAGCGGCGGACCGCCTCGGCCAGCCCGGCCGCCGCCGCCGGGACCAGTACGGCGACCCAGAGCGAACCGCTCCAAGCCCCCAACAGGGCGGTCGCGGTCCCCCCGACCACCCCCGCCGCCGCCCCGAGAGCCACCCCGAACAGGCCCAGGCGCCGCTCCAGCCGAACGAGGGCATACGCGGTGAAGGCCAGCATCGCCATCGTCATGGCCACAGCGATCAGCCAGCCCACCAGGTCCCGTCCGGTGGGCAGGAAGGCCACCCGGGCCCAGAACCAGGTCGGGGCGAAACGGTAGAGGTCCTGGATGAGCGCGAGGCCGACCCCCCAGAGCAGGAACGTACCCAGCAGGGCTGGTACCACCGTCATCAGACCGGCTCCCGTGGGACCTCGGCCAGCGGCTGGATCCGGGGTGCGGTCCCGTTCCCGCAGCAGCAGGTGGAGTCCCAGGGCAGCCGCGGCCACCGCCAGGAAGGCCTGGTTGGTCAACTGATGACCATCCCACGAGGGCGCGATGAGGGCGGTCGAGAGTGGCCGGGCGACCTCGCCCAGGACGAAGGGTACGGCCGCGGCATAGAGGAGGGGGGCGGCCAGCGCGCTCCACACCGGATCGTTCTCCAGGGAGAGGAGACCGAGAACGGTCGCCAGGACCAGGACCAGCAACAGCCCCTGGTAGGGCCCCCGCCAGGGATAGTGCAGGGTGTCCGGAGTGAGCGGCCCGGATTCGACCGCGACCTCACCGGCGATCCCGGTCGGACGGAGGAGCAGACGTCGGACCAGCCGGTCCGGAAGACGCTGCTCCAGGGCCGGGATCAGGGTCGGCGCCGGGCCGTCGGTGCCTCCGGGCCGGGCGAGCAGCACGGCGGCCGTCAGCCGACCACCCGGGGCCGATCGGGAACCGACCATCACGGCTGTCAGACTGTCCCCGTAGACGACCGTCCCAGCCTCCGTCGTCCCCGGCGGCTGGTCGGGCACGAAGAACGGACTGCCGACCCAGAGCACCGCGCCGCCTTCCTCCCGGAAGAAGGCCAGGGTGTGGGCCGGTCGGTCGGGGTCCCCCCCTTTTTCCACCCAGACCCGCTCGAGGACCGGCTGCGGGTCGGAGCGGGCAGCGGGGTTGGACAGTCGTGAGGCGGTATCTTCTAGCAGACCTTCGAGACCCGTGGCCAGCCCGGTCAGTTCCGACTCCAGGCGGAGGGCTTCAAGCGTCTCCTGTCGGCTGCGCTGGGCGGGAGAGGGATCGAAGGGGAGCAGCACGGCCAACGCGGTCAGGAGGCTGAGGAGCAGTACCCCCAGCACCACCCGGCCGGTCGAACCCGAGGTCCGTTCCCGGCGCCAGGCCAGCACGACCAGGACGGCTCCCGGGATCGGCAGCAGGGCCCCTGCTCGTCCTCCCCCCAGACCGGTGAAGAGCGCGGCCGTGACCAGCACAAGGGTCACCCAGCAGCGGCGCAGGAGCTGGTCGCGGTCGGAGGTCTCGCGGTTCGGAGTGCGGGGACTCATCGGTCTGAGAAGTACAGACGCCGGACTCCGGCGTCAACCCGTGCCCACATTTCGACATCCGGCGTCACCAAAGGAACCGGCCCGGTCCGCTGTCTACGGACCGGGCCGGCAGGTTCGGCCATCGGGAGAGGGGTCAGAACCGATAACCGAACGAGATCAGTATCTGTCCACTGCGCCAGCGCTCGTTCACCTCGTCGGTGAAGGTCTCCCAGCTGGTGGCCCGGTAGGCCAGATCGAGACTGGTCCCCCGCTCCACGGGGATGCCCAGACCGACACTGTAAACCTCACGATCGGTGATCACCTGCAGACCGGTCGGACGATAGGCGAGCGGTGACCATTGATAGCCGGCCCGCAGGGCGATCCCCTGGGGGGTGAGGACCTCGACCCCACCGCTCCAGTTCCACTGGGTCCGGTAGTTGTCGGCGAAGAAGCCCTCGTCGTACCCGTCGTAGGGTGGCTTGGTGTACTCGGACTGGGTGTAGTCGAGCCAGGTGCCGCTGCCGTAGAGACGCAGCGCCCCGATATGCAGCATCCCGCCGAACCCGGCCTCCAGCGGCAGCCGGATTTCGTAGTCGTAGACCCCGCTGTCGTAGTAGCCCCGTTCGTCGTCGGTGGTGCCGTCCTCCAGGTAGACGACCTGGGACTGGAACCAGTCCTCGGTGATCTTCACATAGGCCGGCAGCCGTACCGCACCGCCCAGCTGCAGCGCACTCCCGGGCCGCCAGAGACCGCCCACCCCGAGCCGCAGTCCGCGGCTGCGATAAGTGTAATCTATCCCGTCGTCCCAGGTGTGGCCGCTGTAGGATTCCCAGTTGTCGTCGTCGTCGTAGGCCTCGAGCAGGTAGCTGTAGCTGTTGCGTCCGCTGATGGCCTCCAGGGACCCGCCCACAAAGAATCCCGGAGCGGTCTCGATGGCCAGGCCGGCGGTGTAGGCATAGACGCTGCCCCGATCGATGTCGCGGGCCCATATCCAGGTGTCGCCGAGCCAATCGTGGTCGGTGGTGTTGAACCCTTCCACGATGTAGCGGCCGTCCAGGTCACGGAGCCGGCTCGCTCCCACCGCGAAGACCATGCTCCCCCGCATCGTCGGGAAAGCGTACGTCATGCCCAGGGCGTCCAGTCCGGAGGCGTTCACGTCGGCGAAGGCCGGAGTGCCGAAATAGCGAGTGTCGACCCGGGAACGCCGGTGGGTGATACTGCCATCCACCCGGATCCCGCCGGCCAGGCCCAGCCCGGCCGGGTTGTAGTAGAGACTGTAGAAGTCGCCGCCGTGGGCGAAGTAGGCCTCGCCCAGAGCGACCGCCCGGGCACCGACACCGGCGGGTCGCACGGCCAGGGGTTCCGGGCTCTGGGCACCGACGGCCGGCGGGCTGAAGGTCAGGATGACCACGGCCAGCGCCGTCGTTACCGCCATCCATCCGGGTTCATGCCGTCTCATCGTGGTACCGCCTTTCCTGCCCAGGCGTCCCCATCGTCCGCCTGATGTGGTCCTCCCCGATCAACCCTTGCCCTTGCCCCGGGGGGGTGGCCGGCTGCCGCTGCTGCTGCCGGGCCGGGCCGATCCACCGCCCGAGGACCCGGAGGTGGGTCGGCTGGACCCCACCGAAGGCCGGGAGACCGAGCCCCCGGAGGAAGGCCGGGCACTCGATGTGCCGGGTCCGGAACTGGAACTGCTGTTCCCACGGGCCGAGGTGCGGCTACGGCTCGAAGATCCGCTGTCGATGACCCGGGCGACCGCGCCCAGTCCGCGGGCGATACTCTCGATGCGGCTGCGGCTCGATCCGCTGGAAGCGGACGATCCGCTGCCGGAACCGCCGATCAGCGCACCGATCCGCTGACCGATGCTGGCACTCCCCCCGGAGCGGGGGGTGTAGTCGCCCGGACGTCCCACCTGCACGCGTGTAGAGGGGGCGGTCGGGGCCGGGTTCGCCGTCTTGCCGGAGGGCGTCCGGGGAGTGATCCGGGAACCGGCGTTCACCATCCCGTACTCCGGGGTCGGAGTGGTCGGACGGGGCAGC
>CAYUVJ010000248.1:0-4491 GCA_964447955.1 uncultured Gemmatimonadota bacterium | reverse complement strand
ATCTCGAGGCGGCCATGTCGATGATCCGGGGCACGGCCCGATCGATGGGCGTGCTGGTGGAGTCCGAGGCCGGGACCATAGCCTCGGCCGAGGAGATCGAGGCTTCCCGGCTGTCGGGGACCTCAGAGGAGAGTGAGGAGGCCGCCGTACCGGTCGTCGATGGAGGTGAGGCCTGATGCCGCACACTCGTTCCAAGCGTTATGAGCAGGCCGTCGCCCTGATCGAACCGGGGCAGGAGTACCCGGTCGCCGAGGCCATCGCCACGCTGCTGCAGATGCCCAAGGCCAGCTTCGACGAGACGGTCGAGGTGGCGGCCCGTCTGGGTGTCGATCCACGGCATGCCGACCAGGTGGTGAGGGGGACCGTGGTCCTGCCGCACGGGCTGGGAAAGAGCATCTGTGTCCTGGTGCTGGCCCGCGGCCCCAAGGCGAACGAAGCCCAGGAAGCCGGCGCCGACCTGGTCGGGGCCGAGGAACTGGTCGAGAAGATCAACGGTGGTTGGATGGACTTCGACGTCTGCATCACCACCCCGGACATGATGGGGATGGTCGGCAAGCTGGGACGGGTGCTCGGACCGCGGGGTCTGATGCCTAATCCCAAGGCCGGAACGGTGACCATGGATGTGGCCAAGGCGGTGAGTGAGGCCAAGGCCGGCAAGATCGAGTTCCGCGTGGACAAGGCAGGGATCGTCCACGCCCCCCTGGGCAAGAAGAGTTTCCCTGCGGAGAAACTGGTCGACAACTTCACCGCCTTCTACCGCGCCATCATGGCGGCCAAGCCCGCAGTGGCCAAAGGGACCTACGTGCGCAGCCTGACGCTGTCGAGCACGATGAGTCCCGGCCTGCGGATCGACCGATCCTCCGCCCAGGCCCTCGTGGCCTGATCGCAGCGACGGAGAACGAGGATGAATGTCGCGCCTGCTGAACTGACGCACACCGAGGAACTCACCCAGCTGGCTCGTCCGCCCCGACCCGAGAAGGTCGAGGAGGTCGAGCGGCTGCGCCGGATACTGGAAGAGGCCCGTGGGGTCTTCCTGACCGACTTCAGGGGGATCAACGTAGAGCGCATGACCATGCTGCGCCGTCGCTTCCGGGATCAGGGTATCGAGTATCGGATCATCAAGAACAACCTGCTGAAGAGGGCGGCTGAAGAGGCCGGCCTCGAGAGCTGGATCGCGGACCTGGAAGGGCCTACCGCGATGGCTATCCACGCAGAGGATCCGGTAGCCCCGGCGAAGGTGATCCGGGGCTTCCAGGAAGAGTTCAAGCGGGAAGCGGAATACCTCTCCTTCAAAGGAGGGCTGCTTCAGGGCAAGGTCATCGATGGGGCGACCTTCCAGCGGCTGGCGACCCTGCCGAGCCGCGAGGAACTGATCGCGAAGCTGCTCTATCTGCTCACCTACCCGATGCGGGGTCTGGTGACCGTGCTCTCCGGTGTGCCGCGCAGTCTCGTCTACGCGCTCGAGGATCTGCGCAAGCAGCGGGAGTCACAAGCCTCAGAATAAGGCCGAAACGACTGTTGGAAGGGTCCGGCCGGTCCTGGACCGACCGGGCCACGGAACGTGAGGGAACACAAGGACCTGCGTCTGTGCAGCGCGGAATCGAAGGAGAGATCATGTCTGACAAGCTGGCTGGCATCGTCGAGTCGATCGAGACCCTGACGGTGATGGAAGTCGCGGAGCTGGTCTCCGCGCTGGAAGACAAGTTCGGTGTCTCGGCCCAGGCTCCGGTCGCCGTAGCCGCCGCCGGTGCCGCTCCGGCCGCCGCCGAGGAAGAGGAGAAGACGGAGTTTGACGTCATACTCTCCGAGATCGGCGCGAACAAGATCCAGATCATCAAGGTGGTCCGGGCGGTCACCAGTCTCGGTCTGAAAGAGGCGAAAGACCTGGTTGACGGTACCCCGAACCCGATCAAGGAAGACGTGCCTAAGGACGAGGCCGAATCGATCAAGAAGAAGATCGAGGAGGCGGGTGGCAAGGTCGAGATCAAGTAAGCGATCGTGACCACACGAAGGTGATCGTCCAAGCGTGCTACTAGCACTCCGACCGGGTGTCCGTCGAGATACCTGCTAGGGGTGCTGTTTTTTTCTGGCAAAGGAGTGGAGCCAGGTGGCGATGAGGACCGGGACCATACAGAGGCACAGCTTCGGCAAGCTCACAGCACCAGTGGACCTGCCGAACCTGCTCGACGTACAGCTCCAGTCGTACGAGTCGTTCCTCCAGTCGATGCTCTCGCCCGAGAAACGGCAGGAACAGGGGCTACAGGCGGTGTTCCAGGAGATATTCCCGATCACGGACGTGCACGGGAACTACACCCTGGAGTTCATCGACTACGCGATCGGGCAACCGAAGTACTCGGTGGACGAGTGCAAGGACCGGAACATGACCTTCGCGGCGAGCCTGAAGGCCCGCCTGAGGCTCATCATCCGGGACCCGGAAACGAGCGAGAAGCGGGTCAAGGACATCATCGAGCAGAGCTGCTACCTGGGCGAACTCCCGCTGATCACCGACCGGGGGACGTTCATAGTAAATGGGGCGGAGCGGGTCATCGTAACCCAGCTGCATCGGTCGCCGGGGGTCTTCTTCGATGAGGCCATCCATCCGAACGGCAAGCGGCTCTACTCAGCCCGCGTGATCCCGTTCCGGGGGTCCTGGCTCGAGTTCTCCCAAGACGTGTCCGACGTGATGTACGTCCATATCGACCGGCGGCGCAAACTCCCGGTCACCGTGCTGCTGCGGGCTATCGGCTACAGCTCCGACGAGGAGATCCTGGCACTCTTCTACCAGGTCGAGAAGATCAAGGTCGACGACAAGATCGCCGGTCGGCGCCTGGCCGAACCCGTGGTGGACAAGCAGAGCGGAGAAATCCAGCTCGAGGCCGGGACCACCCTGGACGCCGACACCGTCGAATTTTTAAAGGGGCAGGGCCACAAACAGGTCAAGCTGCTGGTCTCCGAGGGGGGGCGCCGGGAAGCACCGGTCATCGAGAACGCGCTGGGCAAGGACCCCACCCGGAGCACCGAGGAAGCGCTCTACCGCATCTACAGCCTGCTGCGGCCAGGCGATCCGCCGAACGTGGACACCGCCCGACAGCTCCTGGACCGGCTCTTCTTCAATCCCAAGCGCTACGACCTCGGTGAGGTCGGCCGCTACCGGATGAACAACCGGCTCAAGTTGAGCACCACGATGGCTACCCGGGTCCTGACCAACGAGGACTTCATCACCATCATCCGGGAACTCATACGGCTGCGGAACACGCAGGGCAAGGTGGACGACATCGACCACCTCGGGAATCGGCGGGCCCGTACCGTCGGCGAGCTGCTGGCCAACCAGTTCTCGGTGGGACTCTCCCGCATGGCCCGCACCATCAAGGAGCGGATGAGCCTGCGGGACACCGAGTCGATCACGCCTCAGGAACTGGTCAACGCCCGTACTGTGTCGGCGGTCATCAACGCCTTCTTCGGCTCGAGCCAACTCAGTCAGTTCATGGACCAGACCAATCCCCTGGCCGAACTGACCCACAAGCGGCGGCTCTCGGCACTCGGTCCGGGCGGTCTGACGCGGGAACGGGCCGGGTTCGAGGTGCGTGACGTGCACCATACCCACTACGGTCGGATCTGTCCCATCGAGACACCGGAAGGGCCGAACATCGGTCTGATCTCCTCACTGGCCACCTATGGCCGGATCAACCCTTACGGGTTCATCGAGACCCCTTACCGGGTGGTCAAGAACGGTAAGGTGAGCGATCAGATCGAGTACCTGACGGCCGATCAGGAGGATCCCTACATCGTCGCCCAGGCGAACGCACCCCTCGACCGTAACGGCTGCTTCGTCAACGATTTCATCAAGGCCCGGGTGCGGGACGACTATCCGCTCGCGACCGCTGAAGAGGTCCAGTACATGGATGTCTCGCCGACCCAGTTGGTCAGCGTGGCGGCCGGACTGATCCCCTTCCTGGAGCACGACGATGCCAACCGGGCGCTGATGGGCTCCAACATGCAGCGCCAGGCCGTACCGCTCCTGCAACCCGATGCCCCGCTGGTCGGGACCGGGATCGAGGAACGGGCCGCCCGCGACTCGGGTGCGGTGGTCACCGCCCTCGAGGCCGGGACCGTCGAGAAGGTCACCGGCGACAGCATCCTCATCTCCCGCTCTGCCCGGAAGTCCAGGGAGTTCGGGGTCTCCGAACTGGACGTGTACCGACTGGTCAAGTTCAAGCGGACCAACCAGAACACGTCGATCAACCAGAAGCCGATCGTGAAGGTCGGCGACCGAGTGAAGCGGGGGCAGGTGATCGCGGACGGCCCGGCGACGGAGCGCGGCGAGCTGGCGCTCGGCCGCAACGTGGTCGTCGCCTTCATGCCCTGGGGCGGGTACAACTTCGAGGACTCGATCCTCATCTCCGAGCGCATGGTCAAGGACGATCTCTTCACCTCGGTCCACATCGAGGAGTTCGAGTGCGTCGCGCGCGACACGAAGCTCGGCAAGGAGGA
>CAYUVJ010000247.1:0-4493 GCA_964447955.1 uncultured Gemmatimonadota bacterium | reverse complement strand
AGACTGTCTTTTAGCCGTCACCCCCCTGTCGAGGACGGACTATCCGCGCCTGGCAGGGCCGTCACCTCAGCCGCCGATCGGTGACCTGATCCCCGGCCGAAAGACAGCCGGGGGGTATGTGAAGTGGTGCCGGAGGCCGGACTCGAACCGGCACGGTGTCGCCACCGGGGGATTTTGAGTCCCCTGCGTCTGCCAATTCCGCCACTCCGGCGTAATGCGGACTCGGGCAATATAGACGCATCCGGGCGCTGATGGAAGGCCGGTGCCGGGACGAGGGGGGCACATGGAAGATCTGGGGGCCTGACGACGATGCCTGACAACGAGATCTTCGACGATAGTCGGTCCGGATCCGACCGTTCGCTCCTGGACACCACCCAAGTGCTGCAGGATTTCCTGGATGGGTTGCCGCTGGGGATCGCCTTGCTGGGGCTGGGGGGGCGGATCCTCTATCACAATCTGGCCCTGCGCGATCTCATAGCCCTCCACCACGATCCCGACGGCCTCGGGATCTCCGAGGTCATCGACCTGTCCGCCCTGGGAGAGAATGGCGCGGTACTCGCCGACGGCCGGTCGACCGACCTGGTCTGCCCGGTCGACGACGGGGACCCGCTGACCGAGCGGATGCTTCGGATCCGCAGCATCCCGCTGAACGGCAGCGGTACCTCGGGGGTCCGCTCGGCCGTGTTGCTCGAGGACGTCACCGAGTCGGAACGGCTGAAGCGTCATCTGAGCCAGGCCCAGCGGATGGAGAGTGTCGGCAGTCTGGCCAGCAGCGTGGCCCATGACATCAACAACATCCTGACCGCCATCCTCAGCAGTGTGCATCTGCTCAAGGATTCCGAACCCCGGGTGGATAGTATCCAGGAACCCCTGAACACCATCGAACGGACCGCGCTGAGCGCCGCCCAGCTGGCCGGCCAGCTCCTGACCCTGGCCCGCCAGCGGGTCGTCTCACCGATCCCGCTCAGCATCAGTTCGGTGGTGCTCGAGGCCCGGGACCTGCTCGATCGAGTCCTGGCCGAGGACATCCACCTCGACCTCGACCTGGAGAGACAGGCCTGGACGGTGACGGCCGATCCTGCGCAGATCCTGCACACTCTGGTGAATCTCTGTCTGAACGCCCAAGAGGCGATGGGAGGACGGGGACACATCACGGTCAATACCCGTAACGTGGACCGCAGCCAGAGCCTGAGACGGGACGGAGACCTGCCGCCGGGCTTCTACGTACTGCTGGCGGTCACCGACGAGGGGCCCGGGATCCCGACCGGGATCGCCGATCGGGTCTTCGATCCCTTCTTCACCACCAAGCAGGGTGGGACCGGGCTGGGATTGTCGACCGCCTACTCGATGGCCCGCGACCAGGGCGGGACGGTGACGCTCTATTCCGAGCCGGGACAGGGTACGACCATCAAGGTCTACTTCGCCGCCGAACCGACCACCTACCGGGTCGAGACGGTGGTTACCACCGAACCTCCGCCTTCGCCTTCCGGGACCGAGACCATCCTGCTGGTGGATGACGAACCTCTGTTGCTCGAACTGGGCAGTGAGATCCTGGAGCGAAAGGGTTACCGGGTCCTGACCGCCGCCTCCGGCCAGGAAGCGTTGGAGCGGCACGCCGACAGTGCGGTCCCGATCCCCCTGGCCATCCTGGACATGGCCATGCCGGGGATGAGCGGACTGGAGACCATCCGCGCCCTCCGGGCCCAGGACCCGCACATCAAGGTCATCCTCTCCAGCGGTTTCCATCCCTCTTCCCGGGTCGAGAGCCTGCTGGGGACCGAGGTGGATGCGCTGGTGAACAAACCTTACGAGATCCCCCACCTGATCGGGGAGGTCCGGAGAGTACTGGACGAGAACAAGACGTCCCCCTAGAGCCCCTCCCGAGCGCTCCGTGACCGGTTGTCGCACCACGCTGCGGGGTGTATCTCTTGACCATGGACACCATCCCGTTGCCCGCCCGGATCGACCACACCCTGTTAAGGCCGGACGCCGACCGCATCGCCGTCCAGGCCCTGGCCGACGAGGCCGTCCGTCACCGGATGGCGGCGGCCTTGGTGCTGCCCCGCTGGGTGGCCGAGACCGCACGCCGGCTCACCGGGACGGGGGTGGCGGTATGTTCGGTGGTCGGGTTCCCGCTGGCCCACGAGCGGCCGGCGACCCTCGTCGCCGCGGCTCGGGGGCTGATCGAGGACGGGGCCGATGAGATCGACATGGTACTCTCCACCGGCGCCCTTCGGTCGGGAAACACCGACTGGGTCACCGCGGAGGTGACCGCGGTGGTCGAGACGGTCCGTGGGATTCGTCCCAACGCTCTGGTCAAGGTGATCGTGGAGACCCATCTGCTGGACGACGAGGGGTTGAGGCAGGCCTGCCTTCTGGTCTCTGCCGCCGGGGCCGACTTCGTGAAGACCACCACCGGGTTCACCGGCGGGGGCGCTACTCCCGAGGAGACCGCCCGACTGCGGCGGCTGGCCCCGGCCGGTCTGCGGGTGAAGGCTTCGGCCGGCATCCGGACCCTGGACCAGGCGCTGGCCCTGGTTGCAGCCGGCGCCGACCGGCTGGGGACCTCATCTGGGGTCGCGATCGCCCGGGACTGGGAGGAGCAACATGGCCTCGCCGTTTGAGCCCTTCGCCCTCGGTACCCTGACCCTGCCGAACCGGATCGTCCGGGCCGCCTGCGGGGAGCGGCGGGCCGACCGGGAAGGGCGGGTCGGCCACGACCTGCTGGCCTATGTCGATACCCTGGCCCGGGGCGGCTCGGGTCTGATCATCCTCGGACACGGGTACGTCCGGCGGGACGGCCGTCTGACCGATAACGAGACCGGCCTGGACCGGGACGACCAGGTACCCCGACTGCAGCTGGTAGCCCGGCAGATCCAGCGGGCCGGAGCGCGGGCAGCCATCCAGATCAGTCACGGTGGGCGGCAGTGCCGCCCGGCGGTCATCGAGACGACTCCGCTGGCCCCCTCCGCCATCGAGGTGCGCAAGACCGGTGTGATCCCCCGCGAACTGGATGGAGAGGAGATCCTAGCTCTGGTCGGTGAATATGCCCGGGCGGCCGGCCGGGTCCGGGCAGCCGGGTTCGACGCCGTCCAGATCCATGGCGCCCATGGCTATCTGGTGAGTCAGTTCCTCTCGCCGGCGACCAACCGGCGCGAGGACGAGTGGGGAGGGGACCCCGAACGGCGGCGATGTTTCCTGTTCGAGGTCGTCCGAGCGGTCCGGGCCGAGGTCGGGCCCGAGTATCCGCTGCTCCTCAAACTGAACCTGGACGACTGTGTGCCGGGGGGAATCCCTCTGGAAGAGGCACTGGCCGCGGCCCGAGCCGCCTGTGAAGCCGGGGTGGACGCCATCGAAGTCAGCGGGGGCATGGTCGACTCCGACCGGGGGGCGGCCCGCAAGGACATCACACCGGGTGAGCAGGAAGCCTACTTCCGTCCGCTGGCCCGGGAAGCCCGTCTGACCCTCGACTGTCCCCTCATCCTGGTCGGCGGTCTGAAGTCGCTCGAAGTGGTGACCGAGGTGCTCGCGGACGGGGATGCCGACCTCATCGCCCTGGGCCGGCCGCTCATCCGGGAGCCTCATCTGCCACTGGACTGGCTGGATGGCCGTCAGGGTCCGGCCGAGTGCCGCTCCTGCAACCGCTGTGCGCTCTACAAGGACCGGCCGCTGCGCTGCGAGAGCCTTGTCCTGGAACAGGAACGGGCGGCTAAAGCGGACAGTGACGGTCCGGCCGCCAGCTGAACGTCAGCGGGGGGGGATCCGCCAGTCCCGACGGTTGCGCGGGTCGTGGACCGTGCAGGTCTCGGTGGGGACGTAGCGTTCCAGGAAGATCTCGGTGAACCGGTCGGGGCAGGTCGGCAGGGCCAGTTTGTAGTCGTTGTCGATGGTAGTGGGGCTGGTCCGGCATAGTTCGACCTGGACGATCCCCGGGGGCATCCGCCAATCGTCGGTGGGGTATTCCATCTCCCGGTAGACGTCCCGCATGAAGCGGGCCCAGACCGGCATGGCCATCACCGCCCCGCTGGGGTCGGGTATCCCGGTCCGGACTTGACCGCCCGGGATCTGCATGGAGAGGTTCTGCTCGGCGAAGCCGATCCAGACCCCGGCTACCAGCCGCGGGGTGTAGCCGATGAACCAGGCGTTGGTGAAGTCGTTGGTGGTCCCCGTCTTGCCCGCGGCCGGGAAGTCGATCGTGTAGTAGGTCCGGGCCAGCTGGGCGGTTCCTCCCGCTTCCAGTGTCCCCTTCATCAGATCGACTATAAGATAGGCTAGGGCCGGCTCCAACACCGGGTTGCGCTTGACCGGACGGCTCTCCAGCTCCCGTCCGAAGCGGTCCCGCACACTGCGCACGAAGCGGGGCTCCACCCGTACCCCCAGGTTGGCGAAGGTGCTGTAGGCGGCGACCATCTCGAGCAGGGTGACGTCGGCAGCCCCCACCGCGATGGAGGGATAGGGACGCATCGGAGTGGTGATGCCGAACTGCCGCATAT
>CAYUVJ010000246.1:0-4493 GCA_964447955.1 uncultured Gemmatimonadota bacterium | reverse complement strand
GTCCCTTCGGCAGTCGCAGCTCCCCGGCCGCGACCGGTGCTCCCGGCTCCTTCCTCCGTTTCCTCCACTTCAGAAGAGACCTCCTCGTCCCCCGCTCGGGGGAGAAGGGGGGATGGCTCATCCGCGGAGAGCACGGCCAGGTAGAGACCGCGCGAGGAGGGCCGGTCGTACGAGGTCATGTCCAGCCAGCCGGTGTTCAGCCCGAAGTCGGTGGAGGCCAGGAACCAGAGGTACTTGCCCGAGGCGTCCCAGGCGGGGCGCGTGACATCGGCCAGACCGTCGGTGACCTGGTGGGACTGTCCGTCCGCCACCGAGTAGACGAAGAGGGCGTGGAGCAGGTTGTTCAGCCGTTTGGTATAGGCGATCCAGCGGGAGTCGGGGCTCCAGACCGGGTCGATGGAGCGCTCGGGGACCATCCACTGATCGGTGTCGACCACCTTGGTCCGGCCCGAGGCGACCTCTACCACCCAGAGCCGCAGGTCGGTGTCGGTGAAGAGGATGTGCTTCCCGTCCGGCGACCAGGCGGGGGTGTAGTAGAACTTGGGGTCGGGGATCTCGATGACCCGCCGTTCCCCCAGCCCGTCCTGGGGGGCGATGACCAGCCGGTACTCGCCGCTCTCGTCGCTGAACCAGGCCACCTGCGAGCCGTCGGGCGACCAGGAGGGGGTCCGATCGGCGATCCCCGAGGTGCGGGTCAGGTTGCGCCAGTCGCCGTGCTCGACCGGGACGCTGAAGATGTCCCCCCGGGACTCGAAGAGCACCCGCACCCCGGTGGGGGAGAGGGCCGGGTTGGTCAGCCGGCCGGAGACGTCCTCCCAGCGGGGCATCAGCCAGGGGAAGTCCCCCCGGACGGTGATTTCGACCACCTGCGGCCGCCCGGCCGCCGGATCGAGCAGCTGGATCCAGCCGGCCTGCTCGAAGACCAGCACCCGCCCGTCGGTGTCCAGGTTCTTGACGTCGAAGTCGGTGAAGCGGGTGACCTGCGCCAGCGCTTTCGAACGCGTGTCGTACGACCAGATGTTCATGGCCCAGTCACGGTCGGAGAGGAAGTAGACGGTGCTGCCGATCCAGACCGGGTCCTGGTCGTTGGAGCCCTCCCAGGGACGGACCTCCTCCAGGTCGTAGTCGTCCAGGTCGAGGATCCAGATGGGCCGGTTCTGGCCCCCGCGGTAGTTGCGCCACTCGTCCTCCCACGGACTCACCATGCGGTAGGCGAAGCGCTTCCCGTCGGGGGAGAAGGAGCCCTGGTCGGCCCGCGGCATCGGCAGTTCGCGGGGGAAGTCGGCCTCCAGGCCGACCGTCCAGAACCTCTGTCCGGCCGGGGCGTTGGTCCGCCCCGAAGCGAAGACGACCCGCTGGGAGTCCCGGGTCCAGCCCTGGACCTCGTCGCCCTCGGGGTGCCAGGTCAGCCGCCGCGGCTCGCCCCCCTCGACCGGCACCACGTAGACGTCGGTGTTCCCGCCGTACTGGGCGCTGAAGGCGACCCAGCGGCCGTCCGGGGAGAGGCTCGGGTCGGTCTCCTGCCCCTGGAAACTGGTCAGCCGCCGGGCGAGACCGCCCGCTCGCGGCACCACCCAGATGTCGTTGGCGTACTCGAAGGCGATGTGCTGGGCGCTCAGGGTGGGCTTGCGCAGCAGGCGGGCGGGCCCTTCGGCCCCCGGCGCGAGGGACGGAAGGACCAACGTCAGGAAGAGTGCGGCGGCGAGGGATGGCAGGAGACGACGGACGGCGGTACGGAACGACATGTTCGGACCCCCGGAGGATGGTGTGGCCCGTCCGGAGCGGGGACGGGGAGCGGCGATGACGTGGAAAGGCACAGCATGGAGCATCGGCGGCGAGGCTTCAAGCGCCGGGAGGCGCCACCGGGCCCGGACGGTGGGGACCCTCAGCGTTCCGGAGAGAGATGACGGCGGTGGAAGAGTCGGACCCCCACCGCGCCGTAGACCAGGGTGAGCAGCAGGATGGCGGCCAGCCCCAAGTCCTCGAGCAGGCCAAGCACCTCACCCCGTGCCACCTCCAACGAGAGCCCGGACACGGCGACGAGTCCGGCGAAGGCACGATACAGGTCGGTCAGTACGAGGGCGGGGGGTGTCCCCGATACTTCGGCCATGAGGCATCTCCGCTTGGACCGCTCATGATATCCCCGTCGGACGTCCGGTCCAAACTCAACAAAGGGATTTTCTGGCCCCGGTCTTCCTGGCCAGCATCAGCACCATCCTGGGCGCCATCATGTTCCTGCGGTTCGGTTATGCCGTAGGCAACGTCGGCCCTTTCGGTACCCTGCTCATCATCCTGCTGGGACACCTGGTCACCATCCCGACCGCCCTGGCCATCGCCGAGATCGCCACCAACCGCCGGGTGGAAGGATGGGGCGAGTACTTCATCATCTCCCGCTCGTTCGGGACGGCCATGGGGGTCACGGTCCTCTGGTTCGTGGTGACCACCCTGGGGGCCTCCTTGGTCTTATTCTTCCTTGGGCATCCGGTCTCGGGAGTGGCTCCGGAAGCATTGGCTCCCTTCAGCACGATCGCGAACGCCGACCCGCTGGTCTACGTTTTCTCCATCGTCTTCCCGGCCTTCACCGGCATGACGGCCGGCGTCGGGCTCTCCGGGGATCTGGCCAACCCCCGCCGTTCCATCCCGCGGGGCATCCTGACGGCGACCCTGGCCGGGATTGTGGTCTATGTGGCGGTGGTGCTGAAGCTGGCCTTCTCGGCCTCGCCCGAGTTGCTTGCCGGTGACCAGCTCGTCATGTCCCGGATCGCCCTCTGGGGGCCGATCATCCCGATCGGACTGGCCGCGGCCACGATCTCTTCGGCCATCGGGTCGATCCTGGTGGCGCCCCGTACCCTGCAGGCGCTCTCCCTCGACGGGGTCGCCCCGTCCGCGGTGGTCAACCGGACCCTGGCCGCCGGGGTGGGGAAGACCAACGATCCGCGCAACGCCACCCTGCTCACCGCCGCCCTGGCCCTGGTCACCGTCGCCCGGCGGAACATCCACATCTGGCTGACCTGGCACGACTACGACAATGCCAACCTGATGATCCTGCTCGCCTACATCCTGCTTGGCCACCCCGACTGGAAGAACGCCGAGATCTCCATCTTCGCCGCCCTCCCGAAGGATGAAGTGGCCGAGGAGACGGCCAAACTGGAGGCGCTGATCACCGAGGGGCGCCTGCCCATCACCCGGCGCCACCTGCGCATCTTCCCGACCGTGGAGGAGACCGACTTCTCCAGCCTGGTCGAGCGACTCTCGGGGGCGGCCGACCTGGTGGTGCTCGGCTTCACCGAGGAACGGATCCAGGAGAAGGGCCGGGAACTCTTCCTGCGGCAGCCGGAACTGCGGGATGTGCTGTTCGTCTCGGCCCGCCAGCGGATCGTGATCGAATAGGGCCCTGCCAGCCCGGGGGGAGAGGCTCCTTCAGGCGATACCGGCCAGTTCCAGGAAAGGGGTCAGGATCCGCTCCGTCATCCCCCAGACCAGGTGGGGGCCGAGGCGGTAGCCGTCCACTTCCAGATGCAGCCCGCGTATGGTCAGCGGTTCCCGGACCCGGGCGGAGGGCAGCTCCCGCAGCGGCACCCAGAGGTGGAGGGCGACTTCCTCACTGGGGACGACCTCCGGAGGTTCCGGCAGGGTGAACACGAATGGGGCCACCACGACCGGGGGGAGATAACGGATCATCGGGGCGTGATCGTCCAGTTCCCCCAGCAGGGTTCCAACCGAGAGGTCGATACTCGTCTCCTCCCGAGTCTCCCGCACGGCGGTGTTCAGCAGGTCATGATCCGACGCTTCACGCCGCCCCCCGGGCAGGGCCATCTGCCCCGACCAGGGGTCCTCGGGATGGTCGGTCCGCTTGATCAGCAGGACCGAGGGATCATCACCGGCCGGGGCCAGGACAAGGGCCACCGCCGCCTCGATGAGCCCGCTCCGGTCGGCCCGGACCGGGGTGCGGGCGGCCAGCCGGCGCTGCAGCGCCGCCAGACCGCCCGTCCCTCCATCCTCCATCGGGTCGTCCTCCCGCCTCAGCCGCCCAGATAGGGGCGCAGGTTCCACTCCAGGAAGGCCCAGGTCCGGTTCCAGGAGTCGAGCTGTTCGGGGGTGTCGTCCCGCTCCAGGGTCTGCCGGTCCACCCGCCGGCTGAAGGAGTGCCCCCCCGGCGGATCGGTGTAGATCTTCGTCTCCGAGAGGTTCGGCTTGAGGTCCCGGAGGGCGAAGACCAGCGGCTCACACTCGACATAGTTCACATCGGCATCGTTGGTGGCGATGTGCACCAGCACCGGGTCCTGGATCTTGTCCACCTGGTAGTAGGGGGAGCGCTCCACGTAGATCTCCCGCCGTTCGAACGGCAGTCCCAAGACCCGCTTCTGGGTGGCGAACTGGCGCTGGTAGCTCGGGCCCTTGTAGGAGAGCCGGAAGATCAGGTTGGTCACCGGCACGATGGCCGCGCCGCACTGGAAGGTGCCGGGGAAGCGAGCCAGGGCGAGCAAGGTGAT
>CAYUVJ010000245.1:0-4499 GCA_964447955.1 uncultured Gemmatimonadota bacterium | reverse complement strand
TTCACCAACGCAGATGGCGAATTCGTCATCATCAACGTGCCACCGGGTCGCTACCACATCCGGGCGACCATGATGGGCTACACCACCTTCGAGGTGCAGGACATGCTGGTGACGGTGGGAGTGTCCACCACCCAGGACTTCCATCTGGAGGCGACGGTGCTGGACGTGGGTGAGGTGGTCACGGTGACCGCCGAGCGGGATATGATCCAGCGGGACGTGACGTCCACCCAGCAGTCGTACACCATCGAAGAGATGGAGCGGATGGCCGTCAGCAGTACCACGGACATCCTGGCCCTGCAGACCAACACCTTCACCATGAACAACTTCCAGGACGACATCCCGGGCTACTACGACCGGGGACTGGAACAGGTCCACATGCGCGGAGGTCGGAACGCCGAGGTGGCGTTCATGATCGACGGTATGCAGGTGACCAACCTGGTGTTCGGTGGGCAGGCGGCGCAGGTGAGCCACTTCTCGCTCTCGGAGATGGTGGTGATGGCGGGGGGGATGAGCGCGGAGTTCGGGAACGCCATGAGCGGAGTGGTGAACATGGTCACCCGCTATGGGGGCTCGAGCCTGGTCGCCAACGTGGAGATACAGTCGAGCGAGATGAGCTGGCAGAGCCAGGACACCGAGCGGAACCGGACCAACTTCTCCGGCTACCTGGGTGGTCCCGTGCCGGTGCTGCCGCGCACGACCTTCTTCATGTCGGGTTCGGCGGGTAACGGCCGCTCACAGGTCATCAAGCGGGACGACATCCTCTACAACTGGGCGATCGACCCTTACGACCCGACCACCTACGGCGATAATACTTACCCCTACATGCCGCTCGACCCGGCCGACTTCGATCCGGCCGAGCATGACCCGTACACCCAGTACGGTCCCGACGGGCGCCGCATCCACGGGGTGGACGTGGTCGCCGGATACCAGGGACTGGGCTTCGACAACAACTGGAACGGGATGCTGAACACGACCTACAAGTTCAGCCCGGCCATGAAGACCACCTGGGCGGTCTCCAAGGACGGCCGCTGGGCCGTCCCCTACACCTGGGAGTGGCGGCACGCCATCCTCTGGGGATACGACAAGTGGACGCAGGACTACTGGCTGCTGGGCGTCCCGACGTGGGATGATGTGGATGATTACGGCAACATCATCGGGGACCCCAACAACGACAGTCCGCGGATCTCCCAGTCGGGGAACCTGGACTTCCACAACGAGAAGAACCTGCTGTTCTACGATAACTATCGGATCTCGGGAGTGTGGACGCACCAGTTGAGTCCGACCACGTTCTACAGTGCCCGCATGGCCTACTACGACTACAACCGTACCATGCGGGTGAAGCGGTGGGTGAACGACCTGGGGTGGATCAAGAAGGAAGAGCACATCTACTGGAACATGGAGGACGACCCGACCGACCCCACCTACGGGATGCCGCTCCCGCCGCAGTGGACGCCGGACGACCCGATGCGGCAGGTGACCCTGGAGTGGATCCTGGGGGGGTACGACACCACCGATCCTCACAGTAAGGTCTACGGTTACTACCCGTACTCGAGCTCGGGAGCGGGGGTCGCGTATGAGGGAAGCGACCGCTACTACACCGACCACAACGAGATCACACGCACCCTCAAGGCGGACGTCACCAGCCAGGTGACCACCCACCACCAGCTCAAGTCGGGGATCCTGTACAACGCGCTGACCCTGGACATGAACGACGTCCAGTTCCCCTGGAGCACGGCCCCGTCGCAGACGCGGTACGTGAAGGCCCCGTGGGAGCTGGGTCTGTACGTGCAGGACAAGATCGAGTACGACTTCCTGATCCTGAACCTGGGTATCCGCTACGACGCCACAGCGGCGGGTGATCAGGACTACTGGCTCGACCCGCGCAACCCGATCAACCCCGACACGACCCTGACCGACGAGCAGCGCCTGATCGTGTGGCCCGACATGTACTTCCAGATGACGGGGATCGAGCCGCCGGTGCGCCAGGGGAGGACGAACTCGTCGATCGCGCCGCGGTTCGGGATCTCGCACCCGGTGACCGACCAGTCGGTGGTCTACTTCAACTACGGTCACTTCTACCAGAAGCCGATCTACCGGAACGTCTACCGGATCAACCGGATCGACCGTGGCAACCCGATCACGGGGAACCCGAACCTGGAGAACGAGAGGACCGTCTCCTACGAGTTCGGCTACAAGCACCAGTTCACGGAGATCTTGGCGCTCGAGGCGACGATGTGGGCCAAGGACCAGTCGAACATGGTGGGGACCGAGCGGGTGCCGGCCTGGTTCCAGGGACTGGCCAACCCGTACGAGTACACGGTGGCCATCAACTACGACTACGCCGTCTCGAAGGGGTTCGATCTCAACCTGAATAAGCGCTACAGCAACTTCTGGAGCGGCCGGGTCAGCTACTCGTACATGACGAGCGTATCGAATCGCGACGACCCGTGGCAGGGCTACCGTGACGGGTCCTACGGCACGCTGGAGCAGGCGCCCAAGCGTCCCCGCGTGGTCAGTTGGGACCAGCCCCACCGGGTCAGCGCTTCCTTCTCGGTCCAGCTGCCCGAAGGGGCGGGACCCGAGTTGGTGGGCATACGGCCGTTGGAGCGCTCCTCGGTGAGCCTCATCTACCGGGCGTCCGCGGGGCGGCCCTACACCCCGACCAACATCGAAGGACTGTCCCTGGAGCAGAACTCGGGGCGGAGGCCGTGGACCTACCAGTGGGACATGAAGATGTACCGCGACTTCTCGGCCTTCGGGATCCGCTACAGCCTGATCGCGGACGTGCGGAACGTGTTCGACCGCAAGAACATCACCTCGGTCTACAGCCGGACCGGAAAGCCGGACGACCCGGGCCCGGACGCGACGAGTTACAGCGATAACTACGACCGGTGGCACTACTACGGCACCCCGCGGACCTTCAGCCTGGGTCTGCGCATCTTCTTCTGAGGTGCAGCGGATGATGCGACGGGAAGAAAACAGCGTCATTGAGAACAAGGAGTGACTGCGATGAGACTGATCCAAGTCGTATCGCGCTGCACCCGGCTGCTGACCCTCGCCCTGCTGGTACCGATGCTCTGGGCCTCGATGGCTGAGGCCCAGGAGCCGGACCGCATAGTGTACTCGAGGAAGTACAGCAGCTTCGCCGAAGTGCGTGCAGCGCTGGACGAAGCATTGATGCGGGGGGCATCCAACACCGAGATCGATGCGATCGCCCTCGAGATGGACCTGTTCATGGATGAGAGAGGGGCGATGGGACGGCAGCTGGCCCGTAGTGCCAGTGCCCTGGACCGGGCGTTCGGGTACGTCTGGACCGCCGACCTCGAGACCCGGTTCCACAACTTCAACACCATCGGAGTGGACGGGATATCCTGCGAGTACTTCCCCAGCCCGAACACGGACTACCGGGACCGGTTGAACTACATGATCACCCTGGCGGTGGGAGTACCCGAGGGACCCTGGGGGCCGAACGCCCAGGTACATGAGCAGAGCGAATACATCAACAGCCTGAGCCTGGGGGACTGGGAGGCCAAGGATGATTCGCGCGGCACTATCTTCGCCGACCCCCCCCAGACCCGGTTCGACTACCCGCTGCTGGCCATCACGACCCTGGAGGCGACCTGGCCGGAATCCGGCTGGCCGGCCCCGGAAAGCGAGGTGACCACCTGGTACGGAACCGTGCCGTGGAACAAGTGGCAGCGCAAGGCGGACATGGAGACCTACGGCGAGTTCACGGACGCCTACTCCGGCCGGGACGACGCCGGGGAATCCTACCCGCTGGGCATCGACGTACGGTTCCGGCTCCTGCAGTACGGCGCGATGCCGGCCACCTTCTACCAGTTCGAACTGGAGAACACGAGCAGCCATACCTTCACCGATGTCTACGTGTGCTGGCACCACTACCGGTACTTCGGCAGCATCACCGGCTACTCCTCCGCGGGATTTCCCCGCTGGAACGACGAGTACAACCTGCTCTACGGGGTTGGGAAGCGTTACGACCCGGTGAATGGACTCCACTACGTATCGTACACCCCCGGGCACGAACGGTTGTCGGCCTGGGGGGGCTTCGTGTTCCTGCAGAGTCCCACCGGCTCCTTCCGCAAAGACGCGGCGGGGGACACGACCGACCAACCCAGCCAGGTGCTGACCCGGTTGGCGATGGTCAAATCGGGCGACCGGGTGCGGCAGGCGGACCACGAGTGGGGCTTCTATGGGGCGCTCTCGGGAGATCCGAGCTACTTCGACGACCCGGCCACCCTGGACAACATCTGGAAATACACTTCCCAGGGCGGGGGGAGCCCGATCCTGTTCCAGAGGGAGCACAACTTCAAGTACTACGCGCATGGACCGCACACCGTGCCCCCCGAGGACCCGTGGAACCCCGATCAGTATACGATCGACCACAACAGCGCGAACGGGTGGATGTATCCCTCCTCGGGTCCCTTCACCTGGGCGCCGGGGGAGAAGGTCGACTTCGTGGTGGCCGAGGTGATCGGGAA
>CAYUVJ010000244.1:2220-4503 GCA_964447955.1 uncultured Gemmatimonadota bacterium | reverse complement strand
CGCCCGCCTCAGAGCGTCTCAGAATATGCGGAAGGAGGGCCGGAGGTGTCAACCCCCGCTAAGGGGTAACCGTCGTCCCCACGGGGCATTCCGACCGGTGGGGCCGCTTGACACCCTGGGGGGTGCCCCGGATACTCGAAGAGGACGGACGCCACCGCAGCGTCCCGACGAACCCTGACCCGGGAGTACCGTGATGGACCGTTACCCTCGGACGTGGCGCTTGAACCGCTTTCTCTGGGTCCTGCCCCTCTGTGCCCTCATGCTCGTCCCCGAGCCGGCCCGGGCCCAGAAGGACGTCCGCGAGATCTCCCGGGACCATTCCACCGTGCTCAACGCCGGCGACCTCAACATCACGTTCATCTATCTCAACCGCGACAGCACCGAGGTGGCCAAACTTGTGCTGACCAGTGAGGAGTACCGGCACTACGACCGGGAACGGCTCTCCGTGCCCAAGAAGGGAGCGCTGCTGGCGGTGCGGGTCCGGGCCTACCGGGACACCCGGTTCGATCCCACCCAGATCGTGCTGACCCAGCGGGAAGCGATCCAGATGGTCGGCTTCCAGGAGGTGGTGGATGTCCAGGGGATGTTCAACAGTTCGATCCGAGGGGGGGACACCCTCTTCGGGTTCATCAAGACCCGCGAACAGATCGACTTCCGCCGGGCGGTGACCATCCGTTACGAGAGGGCCTCGACCAACTTCCTGCTCCCCCTCAAATGGCGGCAGAAGTACTTCCAGTTCCTCGACGCGCCGGGGCGCTGAGGCGGAACGCATCCCAGACGGCCAGGATCGCGGCGGCCGTCTCCTCCGGTCCGTCACCGGGCCCCAGCCCGATCCGTTCGGCCTCGGTCAGACCCCGGAACCAGGTGAGCTGGCGCTTGGCGTAGTTACGGTGCTCTTGCCGTACCCTTCGCAGGGCCTCGTCCAGGTCACAACGCCCCGCCAGGTGTTCATAGAGTCTCGCGTAACCCAGTCCGGTCAAGCCGGGGGCATCGGGGGGGACCCCGCCGTCACGGAGACGCCGGGCCTCTTCCAGCCAGC
The DNA here is from genome assembly GCA_964447955.1 of uncultured Gemmatimonadota bacterium. GTDB lineage: Bacteria > Blakebacterota > Blakebacteria > Blakebacterales > CAYUVJ01 > CAYUVJ01. The sequence continues at coordinate 3,464 of CAYUVJ010000244.1, read as the reverse complement.
CGGCGGAGACCATGGCGTCCACCCGGACATCGATGCGGCGGTAGAGTTCCCGCCGGTCCCGTTCCAGCACCACCAGGCACCAGCGTGCTTCGAGAGGGGGTCCCCCCCCCTCGTGCTGCAGTCCTGAGAGTGTTCGCCCGTGCAGTTCCAGCACTTCGAGCCCGCGCAGGGTGCGTTGGGGGTCGGCCGGACCGATCGCCTCCGACCAGGCCGGGTCCCGGTCCCGCAGTTCGGCGAACAGTCCCTCGAGCCCCTCGGTCCTCAGTCGATCCTGGAGCCGGGCCCGCACCCGGCTCCTCGCGGCCGGATCGACCGGCGGCTCGGTGAAGAGTCCCTCGGTCAGCGCCCGGAGGTAGAGGCCGCTTCCGCCCACCACCAGAGGCTGCCGACCGCGGACGAGGATGTCGGCGATGATCCCGGCCGCCTGCTGGGCGAAGCGTCCGGCCGACCACCTCTCCCGGGGGTCGAGGATCCCGACCAGGTGGTGGCGGACCCGCTCCCGCAGATCGGGAGCCGGGGCGTCGGTGCCGATCTCCAGGCCGTGGTAGACCTGCCGGGAGTCGGCCGAGACGATCTCGCCCCCCAGCTGCTCCGCCACCCGGACGGCGGCCTCGCTCTTGCCCACCCCGGTGGGCCCGGTGAGGAGGAGTACGGAGGGGGGATGCCGGCGGGTCACGAGCGGGCTCAACGGCCGAAACGGCGGTCGAGTTCGTCGAGCGAGAGCACGAAATGCGTCGGACGGCCGTGGGGACAGACCTGCGGCCGTTGACAGGCGAAGAGCCGGTCGATCAGGCCGCGCCGCTCGTGGGGGTCGAGCCGGTCCCCGAAGCGGATGGCGGCGTGACAGGCCAGGCTGGCGGCGATCTTCTCCTGGGCTCCACTCCCCCGGGTGCCTCGCTCCAGCAGGTCGTCGAGCAGGGCGAGCAGGACCTCTTCGGACCGTCCGGCCCTCTCCACCTCGGCCGGCACCGCCTCTATGGTGACGGTGTTGCCGCCGAATGGGAGGACGGTGAACCCGACCCGCTCCAGCAGGGGGCCGAGTTCCTCGACCAGGGCGTACTGGTCGACCGTGACGTCCAGCACATGGGGGAAGAGGAGCTGCTGGCTGGCGGCCGGCGCCCCGGTGAGCTGGGCCAGAGCCTCCTCATAGAGGATCCGCTCGTAACTGGCGGCCCCCAGTTCGCCCGTGCCGCGTTTGATGGCGTTGTCGATCTCACGTTGCGCCGCCTGCGTCTCCATGTCGA